>JAYUZK010000273.1:0-2648 GCA_043751835.1 Gemmatimonadota bacterium
TCGGGGCCGGGGTAGGACTTCTCGATCGTCCGGACGAAGGTGTCGCCGTAGCCGGTCGAACCTCGCGGGTTCAAGTAGAGCACCACGTACCCGTTGGCCGCGAAGGCCTGCCACATCATGTCGAACCCGACGCCGTACATCCCCTGCGGGCCACCGTGGATCTCGAGCAGCAGCGGATACTTCTTGCCAGGCTCGAAGAACGGCGGCTTGACGATCCAGCCCTGGATCTTGGCCCCGCCCGTGGACGGGTACCAGATCTCCTCGGCCGTCGCGAGCTTCTTGCCGGCGAGCAGATCCTCGTTCACTTGGGTCACCTGGGTGACCTGGACACCGGCCTTTTTGTCCATCGTGATCCGGACAACGTCGCCCGGCGCCTGGAAGCTCGACCGTACCCCAACCATGTCGCCGTTCCGGGCGATGCTCGAGAGCGACAGCTGATGATTCCCGGCCGTCACCGGCCGAGGGGCGCCGGTCAGCGGCACGAAGACGATGTTATCCGTTCCGCGATCCTGCGGCGAGGCGTAGAGCCCGCTGCCATCAGGCGCCCAGATCCCGCCGGCGCCGCCGAGTCCGCCCATCTCGCGGTCGATCGACCGGCTCAAGTCCCGGCTCCCGGAACCATCGATGTTCATCACGTAGAGATCGGCCGTCTGCCACACCACCGGCAGAAACTCCCGGCCCGAGTACGCCACCAGCTTTCCGTCCGGCGACACTTTCGGTCCCGACCAGAAGCCCTTCACGGTGGTGAGTTTCTTCATGGCGGCCGTCGCCACGTCCACCGAATAGATATAGGACTCGCGGAAGGTGCGGTCGGCCGTCGGCTCGGCCAGGCCGTCGACCAGAATCGTCTTGCCGTCCGGGGTCCAGCTGTGGGCTCCGCCCACCACCAGGCCGTCGAAGGCTGCGCCCACACTCCAGTCGCCGCTGGTCAGCTGCCGCGGCGAGCCGCCGTCGGCCGGGACCACGAAGAGGTGGACAAAGCCGGGGTCGGTGTAGCCCCGATGATCGGCCCGGTAGTGGAGCCGGTCCACGACGCGCGGCGCTCCCGTCCACTTGGCATTCGGCGGCGGGGCCGGCATGTCGATCGCCCAGACGGCCGGCTTCGGCACGAAACTGGTGAACGAGACCCATTTTCCGTCCGGCGACCAGGTGATGTTGCCGGGCGCTTCCGTCAGCCGGCTGATCTGGGTTGTGGACCCTTCCGCATCCATGTATCGGACGAAGATCTGGGCACCCTTGGGGTTCTCCGCCGCCGCTACGTAGGCGATCCGGGTCCCGTCCGGCGACCACACCGCGCCCCCGCCCTTCACCAGGAACCTGGCCTTGGTCCCGTCGGCGTTCATCTGCCAGACGGCGCCGTCCCAGGTGTCGTTCACCTTGTCGACGAAGCCGCGGTCGAAGAGAATCGTCTTCCCGTCCGGGGAAATCTGCGGACCCTCGACCCGTTCGAGATCGAGAAAATCCGCCACCGAGAGGGTGCGCCCCGGCTGCTGGGCGAAGGCAAGCCCCCGCGGCGGCGCGGCAACTGCGAGGATGAGAAGTGTTCCGATTCGGATTGATCGCATAACGGCTCCTTACTTCGATTTGGCGCAGGCCAGGACGAGGGCACCGGCCAGGAGGCCGGCGGCAGGATGGGTCCGAAGGGAGGGCACGGAGACCTTGGCTCGGGATACACAATTGTATCCCACAATCGGGCCTCCGGCCAGTCGGGACGCCCGAAGGGGGCACTGGGCGCGCGACTCGACGAGGAGGTCATCCGCGCCGCGGCCGATCTTGCCTACCGGCCCGCCAAACCCCTCGACAACATTGACATGGAGTATGCCTACCGGAAGAAGATGGTGCGGGTCTACGTCCGCGAAGGGTTGCTAGTATGTTTGGGGTCGGAAAGCCTGCCATAGTCATGGACGCCTACACCTTTTCGCTCGCCTTGGGCGGGTTGGGACTCGCGGTCATGGGACTGCGGGCCGCCGGCCAGGGGCATTCCCATGGCACGCCGGTTCACCACGGCGGGCACCACGGTCCGGATGCCCACGGGCATGCCGCCGGTAACCAGGTTGCCCATCACGACCACGGTGTCGCCAAGGCGCTCGGCAATTCGGTGTGGGACTGGGCGTCGCCCCGGGTCTGGTTCAGCGTTCTGGTGGGTGCCGGGGCCACGGGCCTCGTCGCCAAGGGGTTCTTGTTCGAACCGGTAGTGGCAGGCCTGGCGGTGGTGGGTGGGCTCGCCTTCGAGCGGTTTCTGGTCGGACCGATCTGGAGATTTCTGCTCCGGTTCGAATCTCGGCCCGCCCTGACGTTGGAATCCACGCTGTACGAAGAGGTCGAGGCCGGCACCGATTTCGACCAGGCCGGCCAGGGCATCGTGAAAGTGGAACTCGACGGCCAGATCGTCCAGTTGCTGGGCACGCTGGCGCCGGCTGACCGGGCCGGGGCCAAGGTCCGCCGAGGCGCCCGGCTCCGGATCGAAGAAGTGGACGCCGGCCGCAATCGTTGTGTGGTATCACGGATCGAGAGCGAGAGCTCCGAGGAGAAGCCATGACTCAGTACATCGTGATCGGCGCCATTCTGGTCGGCGTCCTGGGGCTCCTGCCCCTCATTGTCTCGTCGTTCCTCCGGAACGTCGACGCCGGCACCATCCGGATGGTCAG
>JAYUZK010000274.1:0-7816 GCA_043751835.1 Gemmatimonadota bacterium
AGCGTGAGAAACGCAGGGCCTTCCTTTTCAGGGAAGGCCGCATTGTTCGGCACCCGATCGGAAAAGAATGCCTTGGCCCGGGCGATCACGTCGCCAGCCGGGAGGGTCGTGGTGGTTTCGTAAACCATGGGGCACCCGTCAGAACTTGAAAATGGTGATGCCGGTCGGTTGCGCCGGTATGGCGATCGAGCTCGTCACCTTGCGGGTGGCCAGATCGACGACGTCGATGGCCCCGGGGTCGGAGCCGATCGATTCCTGCGAGACGTAGGCGACCTTGCCGTCCGGCGAAAAGGCCACCCCATGGACGATCTTCTTGGTGGTCTTGATCCGGGCCAGCTCGGTCAGGGCCTTGAGATCGAGGATGCTGAAGCTCTGGTCCTTCTTGTTGGTCACGATCCCGATCGTGCCGTCGGGGGACGGCTCGACATTGTACGCGCCGACCCCAACCGGAATCTCCTTGATCAGCGTGAGCGCCGCCGCGTCCCACACCTGGACCGTGTTGCCGTAGTTGCACGCCACGTAGAGCGTCTTGTCGTCGGGCGACACCGACACGAACGTCCCCGCGCATTCCTTGCCCAGGATGCCGGCCTGGTCCGCCGGGGGGGCATGGTTCATGGCGGCGTGGTCCGTGCCGGCCACGTTCATGGTGTGGCCCTTTCCGATCTTGGCCCGCCGGGTGATCCCGAAGGTGTTGATGTCAATCTCGACGATCTCGTCGCTGTTCATGCAGGAAACGTAGGCGAACGTCCCGGCATGGTTGACCTTCACCCCGTGCGGCATGTCGCACGCCGGGAGGTCGGTAATCTTGGCCATGGTCGGAACGTGGACGATCGACACGACGTTGGTCCGGGGCCGGTCGCCGTGGAAATCGGAGTTGGCCACGAAGGCGAACTCGCCGTCGGGCGTCACGGCGATCGTCGTCGGGAACAGCTCCACGGTGGCCCGCCCCATCACCGAATCGTTGCTGGAGTCGAACCGCCAGAGCGTCCCGAACGGAACGCCATGGGCGATCGTCACGAAGTACGACTTCATGTCGGGCGCCATCGTGATGTTGTGGGGGCCGTCGATGTCGGCCGGCATGATCCCCACCGGCACCACCCGGTCCACCACCAGGCCGTTGCCTTGGGGCTTGAGCCAGGTGACGATATCACCCGACTCGCTCACGATGCCGACCTTGTACCTCGGCTCCTGCGCCGCGAGGGATATCGCCGCCAGCGCCGCCAAGCCACCCGCGACCAGACCTCGAACCATGAACCGCTCCCTTCCCGCGTTACCGCTCCACCGACGCCCAGACCTCGTACTGCTCGGCCGTGGGGGCTTTGAGCAAATCCACCAGTTTGGGCGGCCGAACCAGGACCAGGATAAGCTCGCCCGGCGGCGGCGCCTCGAGACCCTGCACCGAGAGAAATGCCGGCGGGGCCACTCCGGCCGGGACATCGACTCGATACCGGACCCCGGCCCACGGAAACCGCACAGAAGGCTGGGCTCCCTCGACCTCGATAAAATAGTCGTCTTCGATCCGGAACACGCCGCCCGGCAGGCGTTCGCCGCTGCGGTAGAAGAACGGCTCGAACGGCTCCCCGGCCAAACGGGCAAAGTTGGCCTCGACCGCCTCGTCGAACGACTCCAGCGCCGGCTCCCGGGCCCGCCACTCGACATGGTGCCGGAGCTCATGGATCAGGGTGTCCCAGGTTTCCTGGTGCCAGTCGAAGTCGTCCTGATCCCGGGCCAGTGCGGCGAACGAGCCGTGGTAGAGCACCACCCGGCTCTGAATCGCCTCCGGCTCGTCGGACGTCGTCGGGAACGGAATGCATTCGCCCAAGGTAAAGACCTCGGCCCGTTCCGGATGCACCACCGTCCGGGGAGACACCACGACCTCGGCCACCCCGTTGAGGAACTCATCGGGGATTTCGTCCACCAGCCGTCGGACCAGCGCCTCGAAGTCGGCGAGTGGCAGCCTCAGCCAAGCCTTTCCCGGAGATACGGGAGCACCGCGTCCAACCCGATCCGCTCCTGCACCATCGTATCGCGGTGGCGGACCGTGACCTTGCGATCCTCGGCCGACTGCCCGTCGACGGTCAGGCAGAACGGGGTCCCGACCTCGTCCATCCGGCGGTAGCGGCGTCCGATGGCGCCGCTGTCGTCGAAAAAGCACGTGACGTGCTTCTTCAGATCGTTGTACAGCTCGGTGGCCATTTCCGGCATCCGGTCCTTGTTGATGAGCGGCAGCACGGCGGCCTTGATCGGGGCGATCAGGGGATGAAGCCGCAGCACCACCCGGGTCTCCCCCTCGACCTCCTCCTCGTGATAGGCATCCGCCAGCACCGTCAGCATCACCCGGTCGGCGCCCGCCGAGGTTTCGACGATGTAGGGCACAAACCGTTCGCCGGTGGCCGCCTCGAAGTACTCGAGCTTCTTGCCCGAACTCTCCTGGTGGCGCTTCAGGTCAAAATCGGTCCGGTTATGGATCCCCTCGATTTCCTGCCAGCCGAACGGAAATTCATACTCGATGTCGTAGGCGGCCTTGGCGTAATGGGCCAGCTCGCCAGGGCCGTGCTCGTGCCAGCGGAGCTTGGCCGGATTGAGGCCAAGCTCCAGATGCCACGCCATCCGAAGCCCCCGCCACCGCTCGAACCACTCGCCGTCGGTGCCGGGCTTCACGAAGAACTGCATCTCCATCTGCTCGAACTCGCGGGTCCGGAAGATGAAATTTCCGGGCGTAATTTCGTTCCGGAACGCCTTCCCGATCTGGGCGATGCCGAAGGGCACCTTCTGGCGGGAGCTGTTCAGAACGTTGAGGTAGTTGACGTAGATCCCCTGGGCGGTTTCCGGGCGGAGATACAGGACGGCGGCACTCTCTTCGACCGGCCCCATGAAGGTCTTGAACATCAGGTTGAAATTGCGGGGTTCGGTCAGGTCGCAGGTCGAGTGCTCGCCGGGATGTTTCGACGGCTTCTGCGGGCATGGCACGTCGGCCAGGCGGTCGGCGCGGAACCGGGCCTTGCAGGTCCGGCAATCGACGAGGGGGTCGGTGAACCCCGCGATATGCCCGGAGGCCTCCCACACCTTGGGATGCATCAGGATGGCGGCGTCGAGGCCCTCGATGTCGTCCCGGGCCTGGACCATGGCCCGCCACCAGCGCTCCTTCACGTTCCTCTTGAGCTCGACCCCGAGCGGCCCGTAGTCCCAGACCGACCCGAGCCCGCCATAGACCTCGGAACTCTGGAAGACGAACCCCCGGCGCTTGGAGAGGGAGACCAGTTTGTCCATCAGGGTCGGAGTGGCCATGCGATTACGTCTTCACGTCGAGGGGGCGGAAAGGGGCGGTTCGGCGCCGCCGGTCGACCAAACTTAGAGGCGGCGTAAACCTCGGGCAAGCAATGGTTTGCGCTCCCGGTAAGTTGCGGTTATCCGGGCCACTCCCAAGGGGCGGGCTGATGCACGGGTACCACAGGGCCCAGCAACCGCAATAACTTAAGGCCCGGCCAGTCGTGGCTTGGACTTTGCCTGATTCATTGGCAATCACGAGGCTCCCCTGCCTGGCGGCGTATGTTCGCCTGGTCTGGCGGGAGCGGAGACCATCAAATGCAACTTCGTTCAGTGCCGTACGACCGAGGGGGCTACTCGCTGGGTGAATTGCTCTGGGTCATCGTGATCCTGGGCGTCATCACTGCGCTGGCCGTGCCCAAGCTGGACTGGATGAGGTATCGGCTCAATGCCGAACAGCGGAACATCTCGCTCCAGCTGTCCTACGCCCAGCGCCTCGCCGTCAGCCTCCAGCACAACGTCCAGGTCACCATCGACAACGCCCAGAAGCGCCTGATCGTGGACGAGGACGCCAACAACGACGGAACCTACACACCCAACGAGCGCCGCCGGGTCGTGCAGTTGAACCAGGGCCTCAATTTCACCAGGAACGGCGTCACCAACCTTCCGGCGCCCGCCCCGACCAACATCCTGACCATGATCATCTACCGGCGGGACGGCAGCGCCGACCAGGCCGGCGTGATCTTCATGAACACCGACCGTGGCGTGGTCCTCGGCACCAACAACGACGCCCGGGCGCTCGAAGTGACCCGGGCCACCGGCCGGGCAGTCACCTACAAATACCTCAACGGCAGCTGGGTGAAAGGGACCTGATGAACCGCAAAGGATTCACCCTGATCGAAATCCTGATCGCCGTGGTGCTCCTGAGCATCGCGGTGACCAGCCTTGGGCAGTTCATGGGCAAGTTCCAGAACGCCACCACCAAGGCCACGCTCCTCTCGATGATGACCACGATCGCCAAGGAGCGGATCGAGTTGGTCCGCGGCGACGTCCGCTACACGACCATGGCCACCCGGTACGGCTCCGGGGCTGGCGCCGACACGACCGGGTTCCCGGGTTACTCGATGATTCGCCGGCAAACCTTCGTCGCCCGCGACCAGACCGGAGCCCCGCCCCGGGACCTTACCACGGTGACGGTCCGGGTGTTCACCACCACCAGCATCATCAAGGACTCGGTGAACCTCACCGCCGTGATCGCCAAACCATGACAACTTCGCGTGCTTCGCGCGGCAGCGCCCGCGCCGGTTTCTCGCTGGTGGAATTGCTGGTGACCCTCGTGGTGCTGTCGATGATCATGGGAACCACGGTGATGTTCTTCCAGAGCCAGAACAAGGCCTTCATCACCGGCAGCGAGAAGATCGACCTGTTCCAGAACGCCCGGTACGCCATCAGCCAGACGGAACGGATCGTCCGGACCATGGGGGCCGGGGTGACGGGCCAGCAGCCGATGCTGGTCTACGGCGGCAACGACGTGGTGGCGTTCAACACCGACTACACCGAGAACGACACCACCAACTACCGCTGGGCCGTGAATTTCAACCCCACCATCAACGGCCGTTTCACCCAGGCGTGGGACGTCAGCGCCGCGAGGGTCATTCCGAACACGAGCTACACCTATCCGCCGCAGACGTTCACCCAGCCAAACGGCTCACCGACCCCGGCGGAGACCAAGATCTACTACTTCACCCTCGACTCGTCGACCACCCGGACGGACGACTACGTCCTGATGGAGCAGACCAACGACGGGACACCGGAGTACATCGCCCGGAACCTCCTGGCGTACCCCGGCCGGCCGTTCTTCGAATACACGCTGGCCCGCCGGTTGGCGAGCGGCCTCGATACGATGGTCGTGGCCTCGGGCGGGAACCTCCCTCTCAAACGCCTGGTGCTCCAGTCGAGCTTCACTTCGACCGACACCGCCAACGCGATCCGGCCCGACAGCGTCCGGGAAGTCCGGATCAACTTCCGGGTGACCAACGGCAAGACCGGCTCGGCCGAACGGACCCGGGATTTCTCCCAGATGATCCAGGTGCCGAACAACGGATTGCCGTCACCCAACGTCTGCGGCCGCGCCCCGTTCCCGCCGAACACCTTCACGGCAACGCCCGATCCGACCCCGGCCAGCGGGGTGATCCGGCTCAATTGGGACCGGTCCCCCGACCATGGCGGCGGTGAGTTCGACATCCGCCAGTACGTGCTCTGGCAGCGAGATGACACGGCCACGGTATGGCAGGACCCCCTGATGCTGGTTCGGGCGGATACCACGACCGCCTACTCGGCCCTGATCGGCGGGCTCATTCCCGGCCGCACTTACAAATTCGGCGTCGCCGCCCAGGACTGTACCCCGGCGGAATCGTCGATCCTGATCCTGCAGTCCACGGCGACGCCTTGAGGCGGAGACATAATTCTATGCGGAATATCCGGAACGAGCGCGGCGTCGCGCTGATCCTGACCCTGCTCATCACCCTGGCGATCGCGGCGCTCGCGATCGGCGGCGTGATGATCGCCGGGAGCGGCACCCTGACCGCCAAATTCTCGGCCAAGGAAGCGGCGCTCCATTCGCTGGCCGACGCGGGGCTCGAAATCGCCCGTGACTCGGTCAACCGGGTCCCCACCATTTTACCGGACACCGGCTACATCCAGATCGTGCCAGCCAGCTCAATCATCGACGCCCAAGGCTACACCGTCTCCGGGTATACCCGGACCGTCTATGCCGGAAAGACCGGCGGACGGACCGGCGGCCCCGCTACCTCGGGCCAGTACGGGAGCAACTACATCAGCATCGTCTCGATTATCACCGATCCCCGAGGCGCCGTGGCGGCGCGGCGAGGTCTGTTTAGCCAGGAATCGTGGTCCCGCTTCGCGGTGGCCATCAACAACTGGAGCAATGGCGGCGTCGTGTATGGCTGCGGGGAATCGCTGGCCGGACCGGTCCACTCCAACAACAACCTCCAGCTGCAGGGCGGCTGCACCAGTCCGAAAGTCGACTTCTTCGGCGCCGTCACCACCGTTGGCACCGTCAGCAATTCGGCGTCCGGCAACTTCACCAAGGGCCTCACGACGGGCGCCCCCGCGCTCGCGTGGCCGACCGTGGCGCAACTCGGCACGATGCAGCAGTACGCCCAGGACGCCGACATCGCCGGAGGGGATTACGACATCACCGGGGGCAACTCCGGCACCAACCGCCCCTGCACCCGGCTCGACTTCCAGGTCCTCGACTCGAACCGGGACGGCATCATCCAGTGGGACGAGGGCTACGTCCGCGTCTTCAAGTGCCTCTCGGCCGTGGGCATCAACGACACGTCGCTGTCCTACGTGAGCGGCCGGCGGTGGGTCAACCTCCCGGCGGGGTTGCCGGCCGGCGTCACCATCTCGACCGACCCGAACATGCTCTCGCCCAATTGCGGCGGCGTGGCGGGGGCCCGGGCCTGGACCACGGCCCGGGCGCTCTACACCAACATGAACGCGCTGGGCAGGACGGGCACCCAAATCCGGGACACCATCCGGGTGGCCCTCAACAGCGCGCAGCGCCGCTGCTATCTCGGCGGCGATCCGCGATTGTTCACGGCCACCAGCGCCGACACGATGCTCCAGGACTCCACCGTGACCAAAGCCGGCCTGCCGGCCGGCTACGGCGGCCGGTGGATCCCCCGGCGAACGGGCGCCCATTCCTCAGTCACCACGGTCCGCAGCACCATCGCGGCCGGCGGCGACGCCGAGTACTGGATCCCCCTCGGCAAGAACGTCAACTTCAAAGGCGTCATCTACGTCACCGGTGACGTCGCCCTCAGCGGCCGGCTCCGAGGCCGCGTCTCCGTCATGGCCACCGGGAACATCGTCCTGGCGGACGACTTCCAGTACTGGACCACGCCCGGGACCAACTGCTCCGAGACCGGCGACATTTTCGGTGCCATCACCCAGGCGAACGTCGTGATCGAAGACAACAACCTCCAGACGCCGTTCAAGATCAACAATACCTATGTCGGCGGCTTCGACGACACCTCGGCCAGCGCGAATTACCACATGTTCATGATGATGCTCGGCAACTGGGGCGGCGACATCCCGGGCATCCCGGTCTATACCGGACCGGCCAGTCCCGCAATCCCCGGCGGGTTGCCGAACGCCTGTGCCGGTGCGCCGTCCGGCTGCGTCCGGGTAACCGGCGGCATGGGCCTCGGCCGGATCGACTGGTGGACCTACTGGCCGATCGGCAACAGCAACTCATCGGGCTGGGCCGAAGCCCACGCCTATGACGTCTGCGGCGCCAGCAATCCGCCCCCGTACTTCCCGACCACGGGCCGGTATGTGAAGAGTCGATACTACGAAGTGGATCCGGTGTGGCTCAACCAGCAGGGCATCGCGAACTACTACCGCACCCTCCAGAGCCGCTGACGGTCTACCCGATGATCTGATCCCGGCGGGTCCCGACGCTCACATAGCGGATCGGGACCTCCGCCAGTGCCTCCAACCGGTCGAGATACGCCCTGGC
>JAYUZK010000275.1:0-5311 GCA_043751835.1 Gemmatimonadota bacterium
CTGGGCTCGGTGGCGGGAGCGCTCCATGACGGCCTGAAGGCCAAATCGGTCTGTATCTGGCGCCGGAACGCGAGCGCCACGCTCTGTTCCGGCATCGCGAGCCCGCGCCGCGACCTCCACGTGGACTCCCTCGACCAACTCCCGGCAGTCTCCGGCCTGGTCCAACGGGTGCCGCTCATCCACGCCGGGCTCCGCCTCGGCGTCCTGGAGATCGAGCGGGATCCGGACGGCCCCGAGGTGCTGCCGGCCGTGGTGGCCCTGCTGCAGAACCTGTTGGCCCCGTTCCTCGATGCGGTCACCCTGGCCGAGGATCTGGCGCTCGAGGTGGCGAGCCGGTCGCGGGAGATCTCGGAACAGCGCCGGTTCACCGCGCTGGTCATTGACAGCCTGCCGGTGGGTTTGTACGTGATCGACCGGGCTTACCGGATTCAGTTCTGGAACCGGCGCCGCGAAGCGGGCACCCAGGGGCTCCGGCGCGACGAGGTGGTCGGCCGGGCCGTGTTCGATGTGCTCACCCGGCAGCCAGCCACGGAACTCAAGCACGAATTCGACCGGGTCTTCGAGACCGGGGAGCCGATCACGGCCGAGCTGGTGGTCGATCAGGGTGGGGAGCGACGGGTCTACCGGATGTCCCGGATCCCGATGCGGCTTGACGGCGACGCGATCACCCACGTCATCAATATCGGCGAGGATGTCACGGAGAGCAGGACGGTGGAGCTGCAGGTCCATCAACACGAAAAACTTGCGGCGGTCGGGCAGCTGGCCGCTGGCGTCATGCACGAAATCAACAACCCGCTCGCCACCATCGCGGCCTGCGCTGCGGCGATCGACGCCCGTCTCGGCGACACGGTCGACCCGATGATCAAAGAATATCTCGAAATCATCGACAAGGAGGTCCAGCGATCCAGCAAGATCGTCGACGGCCTCCTCGAGTTCAGCCGGCCGCAGTCCACCGGACGGCCCAAGACGCTGGTGGGGCTCGACGCCCTGGTCGAGCGCACCCTGTTCCTCCTCAAGCATCACAAACGGTTCCGGCTCCTTGAGGTGGCCACCGAACTTGGCTCCGCCGAGGTCCAGGTGAACGCCAACGACGAACAGCTGATCCAGGTCTTGATGGCGTTGATGCTCAACGCCGTCGACGCGATGGGTGACGGCGGGTCGTTGACCCTTCGGAGCCGACGGCTTTCCGGCCGGCATGAGGCCGCGATCGACGTGATCGACACCGGGTCCGGGATCCCGCCGAGCGCGTTGGCCAAGATCTTCGAACCCTTTTACACCACCAAGCCGCTGGGGCAGGGTACCGGGCTTGGTCTCTCGATTGCCTATGCGATCGTCCAGGATCACGGCGGCCGGATCGAAGTGCAGAGTCAACTGGGCCACGGCAGTGTCTTTTCGTTGATTCTGCCCGCCCGAACCGGGATGACGTCATGAAGATCCTGGTGGTCGAGGACGACCGGATCGTCGGGCAGTACGTCAAGCGGGGGCTCGAGGAACAGGGCTATCACGCCGATCTGGTGGAAGACGGCCTCGAGGCTCTCCGGTTCACGTCCGGCGGCCACTACGACCTCGTGATCCTCGATCTCCGGCTCCCCGGCATGACCGGATATGAAGTGCTGCGGACCACCCGGGACCGGGGCATCACCACCCCGATTCTCGTGCTCACCGCCCAGGACGCTGTGGATCACAAGGTCCAGGCGCTGCGGGCCGGTGCTGACGACTACGTCACCAAGCCGTTCGCCTTCGAGGAGTTGCTGGCCCGGGTCGAGGCGATCAGCCGCCGACCGGCCCTTCTCAAGTCCACCGCGGTCACCGTTGGCGATCTGGTACTTGATACCACCAGCCGGGAGGTCCGCCGGGCCGGCCACCTGCTCGACCTGACGCCGAAGGAATTCACGGTCCTTGAATACCTGATGCGCCATCCTGGCCGGGTGATGTCGCGGACCCTGATTACGGAATACGCCTGGGACTATCACTTCGACCCGGGCACCAACATCGTGGATGTGGTCATCAACCGGCTTCGGAAGAAAATCGACCAGGGGCACGACCGGAAGATTCTCCATACCGTGCGCGGAGTCGGTTACGTGGTCAAGGCCTGACGCCCGATGCGCTCGATCCGCCAGCGGCTCACGGTTGGCTTCATTGTCGCACTGGGGCTGTCGATCACCCTGTTCGGAATCATCCTCTACTATGACCGACGCCAGGCCAACCTCCAGGAGCTCGACGCCAGACTCGAGGTCGAGGCCGATTTCGCCCTTCGGATTGTCCGGGAGGTGTCCCGAAGTTTGGGCCGGTTGCCGCCCATCCTGGAAAGCGTCCAGTCGGCGTTCCAGAACCTCCGCCACTATCTCGTGCTGGTTGGGAGCGACGGCTCGACGCTGCTGTCGATCGACCCACGAGGCGAGCTCGACAGCAGGGCGGTGGAGCAACTCAGGGACCTTGCCGTGGCTGCGGTCGGCGCTACCCACGGCACGGCTGACGTGGTCCCGGGCCGCCCGGCCATCCGCTACTACGTGGTTCCGCTCCCCGAAACGGACCCCGCGCTCGGAATGATGCTGGTCGGCGCCGGGGTGGACGAAGTGCTGTTCGGTCCGGCTGCCTTGGCGCGCTCGATGCTGTTCATCGCCCCGGTTCTGCTGCTGGTCTCGGTGCTGGTCGGATCGTGGCTTGCCGGCACCAGCTTGAAACCGCTCGAATCGACCATCGACGACCTGACGGAGATCACTGATGGCAAGAGCCTCCATCGCCGGCTCCCGGTCGATCCGCAGGCGACCGACGAACTCGCCCGCCTCGCCCACGCCTTCAACGCCATGTTCGCGCGGCTGGAAAAAAGTTTCGTGGCCCAGCAGCGGTTCGTGGCGGAGGCGAGCCACGAACTCAAGACCCCGCTGATGGTACTTCGGGTCGGGGTGGAGCGGGCCCTCACGAATCCGAAGACCCCGGCGGAAAGTCTCGAACCGCTGGACGAGTCGCTCGAAGAGATCAACCGGATGACGGAACTGGTGGACAGTCTGCTCATGCTGGCGCGGGCCGACGAAGGGCGGGCCCCCCTGGCTGTGGAAACACACGACCTGACCGACCTTGTCAACGAGGCCGCCGAGACGGCCCAGATTCTTGGCGAGGCCAAGAACCTCAAGATTGAGTCCGACGTGCCCGGGCGCCCGGTCATGCTCGCGATGGACCGGACCCGGATCCGGCAACTCCTGCTCAACCTGGTGACCAATGCCGTCAAGTACACCCCGGCCGGTGGCGAGATCGGCGTTGGCCTGACCGAGGAAGCCGATTCGGTTCTGCTCGTCGTCCGCGACACCGGGATCGGTATCGCCAGCGGTGACCTGCCCCACATCTTCGACCGGTTCTGGCGGGCCGACCCGGCTCGAACCCGGGATCTGGAGGGCACCGGCACCGGTCTGGGGCTCGCGATCACCAAGTGGATCGCCGAGGCCCACGGGGGGTCGATCACGGTCCAGAGCCGCCCTGGCAAGGGCACCATTTTTTCCGTATCATTGCCTCGGAGCCCCGGCAGTTCTCGAGTGTCGGTCAGCTAACCAATCTGTCATCGTTTTGTCATCTAGCAGTCAGCGGCGTGCAACCCTTGGCTGCTTGATTACCGTTGGGTAGTGCAGACTCTCCGGGAGGGAAGGCATGTTCGAAAACCTCATCGAGTCCCAGCCCAAGCGGCAACGGACCATGGGCCAGACGTTCAGCTCCTTGGTTATCCATCTCGCGCTCGGTTACGGCGCGATCAAGGCGACCTCCGGGGCGGCCGAAAAGCTGAAGGACATTCTTCAGGACACCACCATGATTTTCCTGAAGCCGCCTGAGCCGCCTCCGCCACCTCCACCGGCGACGCCGCCACCGGACGCGATTGTCACCCCGAATCCGCCGCCGATGGGCTTCCAGACCGTGATGCCCCCGACGGAGATTCCGAAGGATATTCCTCCGGTCAACCTGAATGAGCGGTTCGACGCCAAGGATTTCAGCGGCAAGGGCGTCGAGGGCGGCATCGGGTCGGGCGTCATCGGCGGTACCGGTCCGGTGTCCAACTCGGCAACGTTCGTCGCGGCCGAGGTCGACGACCCGGTGGTCCCGATCAACTTCCAGAAGCCCAGGTATCCTCCGGTGCTGCAGCAGGCCGGGATCGCGGGCAGCGTGGACGTGCAGTACGTCGTCGGGATCGACGGCAGGGCGGAACAGGGCTCCTTCCGGGTCCTGCGGAGTACCAATAAGGCATTTGAAGAGCCGGCTCGCGAGGCGATCATGAATTCGACGTTCAAGCCGGCCAAGATCAAGGGCCAGCCGGTCCGTCAGCTCGTGCAGCAGCGCGTGTCGTTCACAATCGGATCATGACAATCAACTCTCACGGTAGAAGGAGTCGAAGATGGGTGTAGATATCCTGACCCTGTACGAGCACGCGAACGGCTTCGCTCGGGGCATTGTGTGGCTCATGCTGGGTATGTCGTTCTACTCGCTCACCATCGCGATCGGCAAGCTGATCCGGATCCGGAAGAGCACCTCGGCCACCCGGAAATTCGCGCCCCTGTTCTCCCGCGCGATCCAGGAAGAGCAGCTCGATCAGGCGATCTCGCTGGCCGAGAAGAACCAGAACAGCCACGTCGCCAAGGTCCTCGGCGGCGCCCTGTCCGAAGTGAAGCCGCTGCTCCGTGACCGGGCCACCATCACGGCCGCCGACATCAACTCGGCCGAGCGAGCGGTCGAGCGCCAGATGCTGATTACCCTGTCCGATTTCAAGAGTGGCACGGGCGTCCTCGCGACGGTCGGGTCAACCGCCCCGTTCGTCGGCCTTCTCGGCACCACGATGGGTATCGTCTCGGCCTTCAACGCGATGTCCGCGGGTGGCGCCTCGGGCGGCCTGGCCGGCATCGCAGGCGGTATCTCGGAAGCCCTCATCACCACCGCGCTCGGTCTCATGGTCGCGATCCCGGCCGTGTGGTTCTACAACTATTTCACCACCAAGATCGAAAACCTGACGGTCGAGATGACCTACAGTTCGAAGGAACTGATCGACTACCTCATCAAGAGCGTCGGCAGTGAATTCGGCCGCTCGATTTTCACCAAGGAGTTCCAGGCCCAGAAAGCGGTGAGCGGCAGTGGGCACATCAGCTAACAACGAGCTGGCTGGCCAAAGCCACGTCAAGGCGGAGCCGAACGTCATTCCGATGATTGACGTCATGCTGGTGTTGCTGATCATCTTCATGATCGTGACACCGCTGATCTCGAACGGCTTTCAGGCCACCATGCCGAAGGGCGAGCACCTCGACAAGCGCCCCGAGGGCGATGGCGAGGTGGTGCT
>JAYUZK010000276.1:0-8211 GCA_043751835.1 Gemmatimonadota bacterium
GCGCGCTCAGCGCGCGGGCCAGCCTTCTCGAGGCCGTGCCGTCGATGAACCGGGCGGCCGCCTCGGCCGTCGCGGCCGCCGACCGGACGGTTGGACCGAGGGCGGTGGAGGCCACGGCGGGGCTGGGCGGATTTCTCCTCACCCCGTTCGACCCTGACTATCCCGAACTGCTCCGTCATCACTCGAGCCCCCCCGCGCTGCTGTTTGGCCGAGGCCGCCGCGATCTGCTGGGTCGGGCCGCGGTCGCCATCGTGGGGAGCCGGCATCCTTCGTCGTACGGCATCACGGTCACCCGCACGGCCGCAGCGGGTGCCGCTCGGGCCGGGCTCACCGTCGTCAGCGGTATGGCCCGGGGTCTTGATGCGGTGGCCCACTGGGCCGCCCTCGAGGCTCCCGGCGACACCATCGGGATTCTCGGCAACGGACTCGGCGTGATTTATCCCGCCGCCAACCGGGCCCTGTACCAGCGGGTTGGCGAGGCGGGCCTGCTGCTCACCGAGTATCCCCCGGGTGAACGGCCGAACGGCGGCTCCTTCCAGAGGCGGAACCGGCTGATCAGCGGACTCGCGGCCGCCACCCTGGTGGTGGAAGCCACGCTGGAATCGGGGGCGCTGATCACCGCCAACACTGCGGTGGAGGAGGGGCGGGACGTGCTGGCCGCGCCGGGCCAAATCACCAGCCGGACCAGCGCCGGCACCAACCGGCTGATTCGGGATGGTGCCACGCCGTATCTCGAACTCGACGACCTGCTGTCCCGTTTCGCCGAGATCCCGCTCACTGTCCGACAGGAGGCCCGCTCCGCGGCGGGTCGGGACCCCATTCACGCCCGCCTCACCGCCGACGTCCGCCGGGTCTACGACCTTCTCGATTCGACCTCACGGACCCTCGACGCCCTGGTGGATGAGCTCCGGATCCCGCCCGGCGACGTGATCGCCGCGATCTCCGAACTCGAACTGGGCGGGCTGGTGGAATCGGACGGCCACGCCTTTCGACGCGCCCCGTAGTCATTGAGGGCCGGTCCGGCCACTTTTCCGGGACGATGCACCTTTACCTCCACGTCCCGTTCTGCGCCCGGCGTTGTTCCTACTGCGATTTTGCCATCGCGGTGCGGCGGAACGTGCCCTCGGCCGAGTTCGCTGCGCGGGTCGAGGCCGAGTGGGAGGCGTGGCAGGCGGCGCCATGGTGGGAGCAGGTTGGGCCGATCGAGACGATCTATTTTGGCGGCGGCACGCCTTCGCGGCTCGACCCTCTGGCGATCGAGCGCCTGCTCGATGCCATTCGAAGTCGGCGCCCGGTATCGCCCGACGTCGAGATCACGGTTGAGGCCAATCCTGAGGACGTCGATGCATCGCTCGCGGCCGCTTGGGGCCGGGCCGGGGTCAATCGAGTGTCGCTCGGGGTCCAGTCGTTCGATCCGCGAGTCCTCGAATGGATGCATCGAGTCCACGGCCCCGACCAGCCGGCCCGAGCCGTGGCGGCGCTCCGCGAGGGCGGGATTGCCAACCTGTCGGTCGACCTGATCTACGCCGTTCCCGATTCGCTCGAGCGCGACTGGCGGGCCGACTTCGATCGGGCCCTCGGGCTGGAACCCGAGCATCTCTCGCTCTACGGTCTCACAGTGGAGGCCAGGACGCCGCTCGGCCACTGGGTTGATCGCGGCGCCGTCAACCCGGCTCCGGAAGCCCGGGCGGCGGACGAGTACCTCGAAGCCAACATGCGGCTCCAGGCCGCGGGGTTCGAGCACTACGAGGTCTCCAACGCGGGGCGGCCCGGGCGCCATTCGCGCCACAATTTCGCCTACTGGCGCCGGGCAGCGTACCTCGGTCTGGGGCCGTCCGCCCACAGCGCCGTTGGGAACCATCGGTGGTGGAACGTCCGGGACTGGGCCAAGTTCCGGACCCTCGACCCGGGCGGCGCCGTGGCCGGGGAGGAGCATCTCACCCCCGATCAGGTTCGGCTGGAGGAACTCTACCTCGGACTCCGGACCCGGTTGGGCGTCGCGGCATCAATGCTGCCAGAGAACCTAGCCCACCGCTGGGCCGCTGCCGGATGGGCCAGCCGGGTTGGCAGTCAGGTTGTCCTCACGCCCGATGGATGGCTTCGGCTGGACGCCTTGGTAACGCAGGCAGCAGGGGCCTAAATTACGATAATGTCGAGAGTTGACGACTTGACGGAGCGGGAAGTCCGGGTCCTCGACGCGGTCATCCAGCTTTACATCGAAACCGCCGAACCGGCGGGGAGTCAGGCCGTGGTGGCGCGGTCTCGCCTCGGCGTGTCGTCGGCCACGATCCGGAATACCATGAGCGACCTCGAGGTCCGGGGCTATCTGTTCCATGCCCACACCTCCAGCGGCCGGATTCCGACGGACCTGGGGTACCGGGCTTACGTGGATCGGCTGATGCACCACGCGCCTCCCCGGCCTGATGAGCGCGAACGGATTGAGACCGAGGTAGCCGGCGGTGCGATCAGCGACATTCTGAGCCGCGCGGCCCAGGTTCTCGGGGTGCTGACCCAGGAACTCGGGGTCGCGGTAGTTCCGGCGTTGGACCATGCCGTCCTCGACCGACTGGAACTGGTCCGGCTGAGTTCCGAACGCATCCTGGTCGTCCTCACGCTCGCGAGCGGCTTTGCCCGGACGATCTTCCTCGAGGTGCCGGGCTCGGTGGCGGCCGACGCGGTAGACCGGGTTGCCCGGATCCTCAATGAGCGGCTGGCCGGCCTGCCGTTAGGCGAAATCCGGGCGTCGGTGGCCGAGCGGCTTCGCGACGCGGACGGGTCGGCGGAAGGGGGGCATCTGCTCAACGTGTTCATCACCCAGCGGGAAGGGGTGTTCGATACTGCTCCGGACGGGGGCGGGTTGCTTCTCGGGAGTGCGCAGCCCCTCGCCGATCAGCCGGAATTCGCGTCCAACGCGCGGATGCGGGAGCTCCTGGAGCTGACCGAACGGCGGGACTTGATCCGGAGCGCTTTCGAGGCGCACCGGCGGCGGGGGCTCACGATCACGATCGGAACTGAAAACGACGATCCCCGGTTCGCGGACTTCACGGTGGTGACGGCGTCGTACCGCCGTGGCGACCTGACCGGGGTGCTCGGGGTGCTGGGGCCGACCCGGATGCCCTACGACAAGATCATCGGCCTGGTGCAGCACACCAGCCGGATGGTGGAAGGATTGCTGACGTGAGCGAATTCTATGACCTCCTCGGTGTGCCGCGGGACGCGGTCGAGGAGGATATCAAGAAAGCCTACCGCAAGGCCGCGATGCAGTACCATCCGGACCGCAACAGCGCGCCGGACGCCGAGGCGAAGTTCAAGGAAATCGCCGAGGCCTACGAGGTGCTGCGGGATCCGGACAAGCGGGCGGCCTACGACCGCTACGGCAAGCCTGGGGTGAACGGGTCGGCCGGTGCCGGCGGGTTCCACCACGTCGATCTCAGCGAAGCGCTCAATATTTTCATGCGGGACTTCGGCGGGATGGGCGGACTCGAATCGCTCTTCGGCGGCGGGGCGGCGCGGGATCCGAGCGAGTCGCGCCGGGGCCAGGACATCCGGGTGACGGTCAAGCTGTCCCTGCTCGAGGTGGCGACCGGGGCCAAGCGCACGGTCAAGCTCAAGACCTACGTCAATTGCGGCGGTTGCTCGGGTACCGGCGGCGCCAAGGGCACCCGGCCGACCCGGTGTTCCACCTGCGGCGGCCAGGGCGAGGTCCGGCGGGCCAGTCGCAGCATGTTCGGGCAGTTCGTTTCGGTGGCGCCGTGCCCGACCTGCGGCGGCGAGGGCGCGGTGATCACGACGCCATGCGAGCAGTGCCGGGGCGACGGCCGGACCCGGGGCGAGCGGACGGTGGCGGTGGAGATTCCGGCCGGCGTGTCGAGCAACAACTACATCACGCTCCGGGGCCAGGGGGCGGTGGGCCGCCGGGGCGGGCCGGCCGGCGACCTCCTGGTGATGATCGAGGTGAAGGACGACGACCGGTTCCAGCGGCAGGGCGACGATCTCTACTACGAGGTCTCCCTGTCGTTCTCGAAGGCCGCGTTAGGCGCCGAGCTCGAGATTCCGACGCCGCGCGGCCCGGAGAAGGTGACCATCCCACCGGGCATCCAGCCCGGCGAGGTCCTCAAGCTCAAGGGCAAGGGCCTCCCGCGCCTCGGCCAGGGCGGCGTTGGCGACTTCAACATCCGGGTGACGCTGTGGACGCCGGGCACCCTGACCGAGGCGCAGCGGACCCTGTTCGAAGAGCTCGCCAAGGTCGAGGGCGAGCCACCGAAGGAATCGGGCGGCTTCTGGGCCCGCCTCAAGGAAGCGTTAGGCGCATGAGCTGGTGGCTGGTCGAGGTCGGGCTGACCGGTGCCGATCCCGACCTCGTGGCCCGGGCCCTCGTGGCCGCCACCGGCCACGCCGTCGAGGAGCGGGACACCGTGGTCCTGGGCTATGCCGCCGACCGGGACGGGGCCTCTGCCGCGGAGGCATCCCTCGAGGCCCTGTTCGGCGCCGGCGTGGCGATCGCGGCGCGCCCGGTCCCGGAGACCGACTGGACCACCGCCTGGCGCGAGGGCCTCGCGATCCGGACCGTTGGCCGCCTTCGGCTGGGTCCCTCCTGGCTTCTCCAACCCGGTCCCGACACGGTGGTGATCGATCCCGAGATGGCGTTCGGAAGCGGCGAGCACGGCTCGACCCGCGGGGCACTCCTGCTCCTCGACCGCCATCTCGCGCCCGGCGGCCGGGTGGTGGACCTCGGGAGCGGGAGCGGCATCCTGGCCATCGGCGCCGTCAAGCTGGGTGCCAGGTCCGCGTTGGGCATCGAGGTGGACGCCGAGGCCGTTCCGGTGTCGGAGGCCAACGCCCGCGCCAACGGGGTCGCCGAACGGACCCGGTTCCTGCTGGGGGACGCCGGGGTGCTCGCCCCGCTCGCCGGGCCGGTCGAGCTGGTGGTCTCGAATATTCTCCGCAACGTCAACCAGACCCTGATAGAGCCGATCGTCGCCACGCTGGCCCCGGGCGGCACGGCGGTCTTCGCCGGGATGGAAGAATCGGAAGGGCCGCTCTTCCGGCCGGTGCTGACGGCCCGGGGATTCCGGATCCTCGAGGAGACCGTCGACCAGGGTTGGTGGTCGGTAGCGGCCCGCCGGCCCGAGGCCGGATGATCCGGGTCCGCTCGGCCGGACCGATCCATGCCGGCGTGATGGTACTCGATGCCGAGGAAGCTCATCACCTCGAGGTCCGCCGGGTCGAGGCGGGGGCGGCGGTCGAAGTGCTGGACGGCGCCGGCGGGATCGGGTTGGGCGTGGTGGAGGCCGCCGGGACGCAAGCCAGGGTGATGGTCGAATCGGTGCGGACCGTGGCTCGCCCCGCCGACCTCGTCCTGCTCGTCGGGGCCGGCGACCGGGACCGGTTCCTCCGGCTGGTGGAGCAGGCGGTGGAAGCGGGGGTCACCCGGCTGGTGCCGGTCGAGACGGTCCGAAGCCGGAACGTGGCCTCGCGGATCCGGGCGGAGCACGGCGACAAGATGGTCCGTCGCGCGGCTGAGGCGCTCAAGCAATCCGGGGGCGCGTGGGCCCTCTCCGTCGATCGGCCCCGGTCCCTCAATGAGGCGATCGGCAATACGGGACCGGGGCATCGCTGGCTCGCCGACCTCGGCGCCGATCCGGCGCCCAAGGTCGAGGCCGCCGACCCGGTGACGGTGGCGATCGGTCCGGAAGGCGGCTTTACCGGCGAGGAACGCGCGGCGCTGATGGCTGGCGGCTTCATCCCGGTCCGGTTCGGCGCCCGCACGATGCGATTCGAAACCGCGGCGCTCGCCGCGGCGGTGGTGGCGGGACTCGCTCGAAAGGAAACCGATGGCTGATTGCATCTTCTGCCGGATCGCCGCGGGCGACATTCCGGCGACGATCGTCGGGCGGACCGACGACGCGGTGGCGTTCCGCGATCTCAATCCTCAGGCGCCGACCCACATCCTGGTGATCCCGACCGGCCACATCACCACGATGTTCGATGCCGACACCGACGAGGCGGAAGCAGCGGTCGGCCGGTGCCTCCGGCTGGCCGTTCAGGTGGCCAAGCGGGAAGGACTGGAGCCCGACGGCTACCGGCTGGTGATCAACACCGCGAAGAACGGCGGCCAGTCGGTCTCCCACGTCCATGTCCACCTCCTGGGCGGACGACGGATGACGTGGCCTCCGGGATGAACGGCATTTCATCTGACGGATGTTGGCTTGATCTGTCTTGTCACCTGTCGGGGCGGTCGCTAAATTGAACGCGTCCAACATGTTTGGCCCCGCAAAGGGGACCCGAGAGGGGTAATTTGGTTACTTCGGGAAGCCCAGCGAGAAACGAAAGCGGAAAATGAGCGCCGCAGTCCGAAAGACCCGCCGCGTGGACAAATTCCCTCGTGATTGATGAGGTAATCACTCGGGACGACAACGGGGTGCAGGCGCGAGAGAGCGCCGGCACCCCGTTCCAATTCCGAGCCGGGGTGCAACGTTCGTCATTCGAGGCGCTGGAGTTTTCCCGCGTGCTTGACATCGTGGCGGGTTATGCCCGCGGGCCGCTTGGCGCCGATCGAATCCGGGCGCGGATCCCGGAGGCCGACGCCGGGCTTGCCACGGCGGCGCTGGTTCCGGTGGCCGAGTTGCTGACGGTCTGGGACCGGGGCGAATCGGTAGACGTGCCGCCGGTGCCGGCAATCGACGAGGTGCTGTCCCGGCTCCGGGTGAACGGCAGTGTCCTCTCCGGTGTGGAACTGTTGCTCGTGAAGCAGGCCCTCACCGCGGCGCGGATCGCCGCGTCCGAACTCGGTCGGGTGGCGGCAGACGCGCCCCACGCCGCCCTGCTCGTCGTTCCGCTCCCCGACCGCGCCCTCGACCAGAAACTCGCCCTCGCCATCGGCGAAGACGGCGAGGTCCTCGACACCGCGAGTCCAGGCCTGTTCCGCGCCCGGCGGGAAATCCACGCTGCCCGGGAGCGGCTGATCAAGAAACTCGAACAGGTCCTCAAGGGGGCCGACGCCACGGCGGTGCCGAGCGGCGGGCAGGTCACCATCCGCGGCGATCGTTACGTCATTCCGGTCCGCCGCGACTCCCGGCAGCGGCCGGAGGGGATCGTACACGACGAATCGGCGAGTCACGGAACGTTGTTTGTGGAGCCCACCGCCGCCATCGAGTTCGGGAACGCGCTCCGGAGCAGCGTGATCGAGGCGGAGCGGGAGGTGCTGAAGGTGCTCCGGGCCCTGACCGATCTGCTCCGGCCGCTCGGGCCGGATCTGGCGGCCGCCCACGAGATGTGCGTGGCCGGGGACGATCTGGTGGGCCGGGTTCGGTACGCCCACGCGGTCCGGGGCGCGGTGCCAGCGTTAGGCGGCGCCGGGATCGCTCTGGTGGGAGCCCGGCACCCCTTGCTGCTCGCCCGGGGGCTCGAGGTGGTCCCGTTCGATCTGGTGCTCGACCCCGGGGAGCGGACCCTGCTCATCAGCGGACCCAACGCCGGCGGGAAGACGGTCCTGCTCAAGACCGCGGGGCTCGCGATCCTCCTCGCCCAGTCGGGGATCGTTCCGCCCGTCGGGGCGGGCACCGCGCTCCCGGTCGTGGACGCCGTCTTCGCCGATATCGGCGACCATCAGTCGATCGCAGCGGATCTCTCGACCTTCAGCGCCCACGTGGTCACGCTCAAGGCCATCCTCGACGAGGCGGGCCCGCGCACCCTGGTCCTGATGGACGAGATCGGGAGCGGCACCGACCCCGCCGAGGGTGCCGCGCTCGCGTCGGCCACGCTTCGAGCGCTCACGGTTCGCGGCGTCCGGACCGTCGTGACCACGCACCTCGGCGCGCTCAAGTCACTCGCGAGCGAGGTCCCCGGGATCGTCAACGGCTCGCTCGAATTCGACGCGGAGGCCCTCAAACCCACCTTCCGGTTCCGCAAGGGTGTTCCGGGGCGATCCTATGGGCTCGCGATCGCCCGCCGGCTCGGGATCCGCCCCGACGTGCTCGAGCGGGCCGAGGCGGAGGTGCCGGTGCAGGAACGGGCCCTCGATGAATTGCTGGCCCAGGTCGAGGCCCGGGCCCGCGAACTCGAGCGACGGGCCCTCGACGTGACGCTGCGCGAAGAAAACGTGGGCGGCCGGGAGGAATTGGCCCAGGCCGTGGCGGAAGCCCACGCGATCCGGGAGAAGGAACTCAAGCGCCTCGAGAAGGACGCCGAGCGCCGCGGGCGGGAAGAGGC
>JAYUZK010000277.1:0-6752 GCA_043751835.1 Gemmatimonadota bacterium
ACCGGCCACCAGCAGCCGGCGTTGGTCTTGTACGGCGACTTGTCTTTGGAAAACCGGATGTCGCGATTGATCCGGAACAGGGACCGTTTGGGATCGCCCGTGATCTCGGGCACGATCGCCGCCAGTGCCACGTCGAGGCCCTCGACCAGCGCCCGGAGCGGTTCCCGCACCGCGGTTTCGTACACCGGCCGGTTGGCTTCGAACCAGTTCCGATTGTTGGTCCGCGCGAGGCTCCGGAAGAAGCGCGGCCCGGCGGGCGTGAATCCGGCAAAGTCGGCCATGGCGCAATATATCAGCGGTCCGTTGCGCCGGACCGGGACGACCGGCCACCTTGAGGGCCTTCTCTCCCGGGATTTCCTGTGCCGATCGGTCTTGCCATCGTGATCGCGCTGCTCCTCGGCGCCGGCCTGTCAACCCAGGCCGGCGTCAACTCGTCACTCAGAACGGCGCTCGGTCACCCGATGCACGCCACCATCGTGAATTTCCTGGTCGGGATCGTTCTGGTGTTTGCCGCGGCTCTGGCGATCGGACTTCGGACGCCTGCACCCGCCAACTTCAGCCGCTCGTCTCCGTGGATGTATCTCGGTGGGGTCCTCGGCGCGATCTACGTCCTCGGATCGACCGCCCTCGCGCCACGCCTCGGGGCAGCCACGCTCATGGCGCTCATCGTGACCGGCCAGTTGATCGCCGCCACGATCATCGATCACAACGGCTGGCTGGGATTTGCCGGACACCCGGCCACTCCGACCCGGCTGGTCGGGGCGCTGCTGCTCGTGGGTGGTGTGGTGCTGATCCGCCGGGGGTAGGCGGGCTCAGCGGTAGACCGTCTCGGCGTCAAGTACCTCGAGGGCCCGCTGGTAGAGTTGGTCCGCCTCCCCGTGGCTGGTGGCGATCGCCGTAAGGCCGAGCTTCCCGAACTGTGACAGCGCACCGATCAGATGAAACAGCACGCCCGACTCGGTCCGGCCGTCGTAGTGGAGCTTGTTCACGGTGGCAATCGCCCGGCTCGAGCATCGAAACATCGCGGCCCTGCTCGACGGTGGCCTGACCCCGGCCGGGCAGCCGTACTTCGCGATGGAATACGTCGAAGGTGAGCGAATCGATCGCCACTGCCGCGACCGGCGCCTCGGCGTGCGCGACCGGATCCAGCTGTTCCGCCAGATCTGCTCCGCTGTGCACTACGCCCACCAGAACCTGGTCGTCCATCGGGACCTCAAGCCGAGCAACATTCTGGTGGCGCGCGACGGCACCGTGAAGCTCCTTGATTCCGGGATCGCCAAGCTCCTCGACCCCGACGAAGCCGGCGACGAGTTGACCCAGACGGGCGTGACTCCGATGACCACGGCCTACGCCAGCCCGGAGCAGCTGGCGGGCGACCCGGTCACCACGGCGAGCGACACTTACTCGTTGGGTGTCCTGCTCTACGAACTCCTCGCGGGCCGCGAACCGTTCCCGACCGGTGACTTGCCGGTTCTCGAGGTCCGCCGGCGTCGGCTCGAATCGGCGCCCGTACCGCCAAGTCGGGCCGTGACGACGGAAACCGTCTCCTCCAACTCGGAGCCGACCGCCAGACGGCTCCAGCGGGCGCTCGAAGGGGAAATCGACAACATCGTGATGATGGCCCTCCGGAAAGAGCCCGAGCGCCGCTATCCGTCCGCCGAGGCGCTGTCCGACGATCTGCTCCGGTTCTGGAAGGACTGCCGATCCAGGCGACTCCCGATTCGGTGGGGTACCGGGTCAGCCGGTTGATCCGGCGCAATCGCCTCGCGGTCGTGGCGGCGGGGCTGGCGTTCGTCGCGATGCTGGCCGGGGGGGCGGTGAGTCTCTGGCAGGCCGACGCAGCCCGGGCGGAACGTGACCGGCCCGAAGGGGAGCGGGAGAAGTCCGATCAGGTGACGGAGTTTTTCCGGTCGGTCTTCCTGACGGCGAGCCCGCTCAAGATGGGCCGCGAGGTGACGGTGGTGGAGGCGATCGACGCGGCGACTCTCCGAATCGACTCAGCGTTCGCGGGCCCCGGCGGACTCCGGCTCCGCACCGCGCTCCAGAGCACCCTCGCCACCACGCTGTACGAAATGGGCCTCCCGGCGAAAGCCTTGCCGCTGGCGGAGTCGGCGCTCCGGGCCCAGATCGTCCTCGACAGCGGCCGGACCACCGCGGAGGGGGCCAACCAGACCTACGATCTGGCCGGGGTCGAGTTCGGCCTTGGTCACCTGGCGAGGGCCGAGTCGCTGTTCCGGCGGTCGATGGCGATGTACGAGGCGCTGCCGAGCGTTGATCCGGCTGACCTGGCCAAGGGATGGGGACAGGTCGCCATGCTGGCGGCAAGTCAGGGCCGCCATGCCGAGGCTCTCGAGATCCAGAAGCGCACGATCGACTTGCTGAGAGTCCGCGTGCCGGGGACGGATCGCGGTCTTCGGGTTGCGCTGACCAACTACGGCGCCGATCTCACCGAGATCGGCCGCCTCGCCGAGGGTGAACGCTACCTTCGCGAGGCGGCCCGGTTGGTCGAAACGAACCTCGGTCCCGATCACGAGGACATGGCGGGGGTGCTGCATCCGCTGGCAACCAACCTGATGTACGCCAGCCACCTCGAGCCGGCCGAATCGCTGGCCCGGCGTGCCTACGGCATCATGGGCCGTTCCCGAGGGCCGGACAATACGGCCACGCTGGCGATGCTCCGGGCTCTCCTCAACGTGCTGGTCGAACGGAATCGTTGAGACGAGGCCATGACCCGTGCTCGTGGCGTGATCGCGCTCCGGGGGAAGGCGTTGCCGGAGACGGATCTCTCGTTAGGCTCGGCCTATCTGGTCCTCGGGGAGTGCCTTGGCCGAACCGGCCGGGCCCGGGAAGGGGAAACGGTACTCCGCGAAGCCCTCAGGCTTCGCCTGGCGGTCCTCCCATCCGGGCACTGGGGGGTGGCCCATGTCCGGAGCGTGCTCGGCGAGGTGCTCGTTCGGGCCGGAAAGCTGGAGGAGGGAAGGGCGTTGCTCGATCAGGGCTACCGGGGAATGGAGGCCGCGGTCGGGCCCGACAACCCGCGCTCCCGGCAGGACAAGGCCCGCATCGAGCGATGGGGCCGGACCCGCTAGGTCGCTCGGTCCGTCAGCGCCGGGGTCACGGCCGAAAACGCTCCAGCCGTCGCGGGGTCGTGCCGATTCCGAAATGGCGCCGGACCCATCGACGATTATCTTGCGCAAGTTCGGGCAAGTTTCAGAACCTCGATAAGGGAGACGACATGCGGTCGATGATCAGGGGATTGGTGGCGCTGGCCTTGGTGGCGGTGGTGGGCTCCTCGGGCGTCCGCGCGGCCGCGGCCCAGGTGAAGGGGATTGAGCTGAACGGTTTCGCCGGCCTCTACGCTCCGACCGACGATCAGGGGCTGCAAGGAACCAAGGCGGCACTTCGGAAGGGATCGCTCGCGTTCGGCGGCCGGCTCACCTACTGGACCAGCAAGGCGCTCGGCGTTGAGTTCACGGGTGGTTTCTCCCCGGCGCGCGTTTCGGTCGCGTCCGCCTCCGGCACGTTTCCCCGGAGCACCCAGGTTGCTTTCGGGTCGGCGAAACTGATGGCCAACTTGACGCCGGGCAGCAAGTTCCTCGGCCTCGCGATTGGCGGTGGCGCGGCCGCCGTCCACGCCGGCAAGTCGGTTGTCGACAATACCAAGGCAAGCACCGATGTCGGTGGCGTCGGCGGTCTGGCCCTGCGGCTCCACCTCGGCGAGAACGTGGCGCTCCGGGGCGATTTCGAGGACTATTTCTACAAAGGCAATTTCGGGAAGGGCAGCAAGTTCACCCAGGACCTGGTGGTCTCGGGCGGACTGTCGATCAAGTTCTGATCCTCCCGGGGGATGGCAGACGGCGGGGCGACCTCACGGTGGCCCCGCCGTCCGCCGCTTTGGGCACCCGGGTTGACATAGGGTGGGGGGGTATGCTATCGTCTTGCCATGGCATCCTCCGTCACACTCCCCGTCCGCGGGATGACCTGCGCCGCTTGCCAGGCCCGGGTCCAGCGTTCCCTCGAAAAAACCCCTGGGGTGACCAAGGCCTCGGTCAACCTCATGCTCCATTCCGCTACGGTGGCGTTCGATCCTGACCGAGTCACTGCTGACGGGTTGGTTGCGGTCATTCGGGACGCCGGATATGAGGCCGAGGTGCCGGCCTCGCCGCTGGGAGCGGCCGAAGCGCAGACCGAGCTGGAGCATGATCTCGACCGGGACTACCACGAGTATCGGCGAAAGGCAGTCTGGTCGCTCGTTCTGGGTCTCGGGGCAATGGTGGTGTCGATGCCCCTGATGCGGGGCGGACATGCCGCGATGGACCCGCTGATGCGCTGGGCCGACCGGGCGATGGCGGCACCCCTCGGCCGCTTCCTGCCCGGGCTTTTCCGGGTCGATCCCGGCGAGCTCCGCTTCGGCCTCCTGGCCGTCACGGTCGTGGTCATGAGCTGGGCCGGCCGGCACTTCTACGCCCGGGCCTGGGCGGCGGCTCGCCATCGGACCGCCACGATGAACACCCTGGTTGCGTTAGGCACCGGAGCCGCGTTCCTCCTGAGCCTCTCCGCCACGCTGAACCCCGGCCTGTTCGAGCGCCGCGGCCTTGCTCCTGATGTCTACTACGAGGCAGTCATCCTGATCCTGGCCCTGCTGCTGGTCGGTCAGACGCTGGAGGCCCGCGCCAAACGACAGACCGCCCAGGCCATCCGCCGGCTGATCGATCTCGCGCCCAGGACGGCCCGGGTGATTCGCGACGGCGCCGAGCAGGATGTGCCGCTTGCCATGGTCCGCGTCGGAGACCAGGTGATGGTTCGCCCGGGGGAGCGGGTTCCCGTGGACGGGATCCTGGCGTCCGGCCGTTCGGCGGTGGACGAATCGATGGTGACGGGGGAGCCGATGCCCGTCGAGCGGGGCCCGGGGGATCGGGTGATCGGCGGGACCGTGAACCGGACCGGCGCTTTCACGATGGTGACGCGGGCCATCGGCGAAGCCACCGTGCTGGCGCGGATCGTTACCATGATGCGGGAGGCCCAGGCCACCCGGGCCCCGATGCAGCGCCTGGCCGACCGGATCAGCGGGGTCTTCGTGCCGGTTGTCCTTGGGATCGCCGCGGTCACCTTCGTGGTCTGGTACGCCCTCGCCGACACCGCGCCGTTTGTCCGGGCGATCACCGCCGCCGTGTCGGTGCTGGTCATTGCGTGCCCCTGTGCCATGGGACTCGCGGTCCCGACCGCGGTGATGGTGGCCACCGGGAAGGGCGCCGAACTGGGCATTCTGATCAAGGGGGGCGAGGCGCTCGAACGGGCGGGCCGGCTCGACTGGCTGCTGCTCGACAAGACCGGGACCGTGACGTTAGGCAGGCCCGATGTCGTCGCCGTGGTTCCCGCCCCGGGCCGGGATCCCCGCCGGATGCTGGCTCTGGTGGCGTCCCTCGAGCGGGTCTCCGAGCATCCGCTTGCCGAGGCGATCGTCCGGCGCGCGTCGGAAGAAGGCATCGCGCCGGCCGAAGCCGAGCAGTTTCGGGCCATTCCCGGTCAGGGGGCCGTTGGCGTCGTCGGCGGCGAGACGGTCATCGTGGGGAATGCCGGGCTGCTCGACGAGTACTCGCTCGACGTCGGGCCGCTCGCGGATCAGGCTGGTGCGCTCGCGGCGGAGGGCGCCACCGTGGTCTACGTCGGCGTCAATGGCGAGTTGCTTGGCCTCATCGCTGTCGCCGACCGCCCGCGCTCGACGTCCGCCGCGGCCATTGCCCGGCTCCGGCGCCTCGGGCTCGAGATCACCATGCTCACCGGCGATGCCCGGCCGACGGCCATGGCGGTGGCCCGTGCCGTCGGGATCACCGATGTGGTGGCCGGTGCGCTGCCGGACCGCAAGATTGCCGAGGTCGCCCGTCGCGCCGAAGCAGGGGCGAGGGTCGGGATGGTGGGGGACGGGATCAACGATGCTCCCGCGCTGGTAAAAGCGGAGGTTGGGTTCGTCATGGGATCGGGCACCGATGTCGCGATCGAGGCCGGCGACGTGACCTTGATGCGCCCCGACCTGGGCCTCGTGGCCGATGCCATCGAGTTGGCCCGAGCCACCGTGCGGACCATGCGGCAGAATCTTTTCTGGGCCTTCGTCTACAACGTGATCGGGATCCCGATCGCGGCCGGTGTTCTGTATCCGGCATTCGGGATCCAGCTGAGCCCGGTCGTTGCCAGTGCGGCCATGGCCATGAGTTCGGTCAGCGTCGTGTCCAACTCGCTCCGGCTCCGCCGGTTTCGCCCCGTCCGTTTGGCCGAGGAAGCCTCCCGTGTCTGATTTCAGCGCATCGTGTGGTTGCGGAGTCGGTTCCGGCCGGAAGGCCGTTGCGGTGGATCCCGATCTCAAGGAGCGGAACCTGAAACGACTCCGGCGGATCGAGGGTCAGGTCCGGGGCCTGGCCCGCATGGTCGAGGAGGAGCGGTACTGCGCCGACATCATGACCCAGGTTTCGTCGGTCCAGGAGGCGCTCCGGTCGGTCGGCCGGGCCCTGATGCGCAACCATCTCCGGCACTGCGCCACCTCGGCGATCAAGGCGGGCGACGTTCGAGCGGAGGCGATGTATGACGAACTCCTCGACTTGATCTACACTCACTCGCGGTAAGGCCTATCTTTCGGGCTCATGTCCCGACCCCTCGTGCTCGCGGTTGCGGCCCTGACGCTCGCGACCCCGTTGCCTGGCCAGATTGCCGGCAACATCGCCCGTCCCGTGGCCCGCGCGGTCCGGGCATCCCGGGCT
>JAYUZK010000278.1:0-18744 GCA_043751835.1 Gemmatimonadota bacterium
CGAATTTCGGACCGGCCGAGGCGGGCGCCGCCGTGATACTGCCGGAGATCGAGCCGTTTCTTTTTGATCGGGCTGATTGGCCTCGACTCGTGCTCGTCAACGGTCGGTTCCGAGCCGATCTGTCGCAGTTGCCGCCGATGCCGGGCGTGGTCGTTCAGAACCTCGAAGCGGCCATGGCGGCCGATACCGGTAACCTGGAAGCCGAACTGGTCGGGTCGTCCGCCCGGACGGCCACCGCGTTTGCGTCGCTGAACGCCGCGCTGGGACAGGATGGCACCGTGTTGCGGGTCGCCGACGAGACCGTCATGGAGGTGCCGCTGCACGTGGTCCACGTCACGACGGCGGGGGCAGACAATGCGGCGATCCACCCCAAGCTCCTCGTGATCGTCGGACGGGAGGCACGTGCACAGTTGGTCGAAAGCTACGTGGCGCTGGGCGGGGCGGCCCGTTACTGGACCAACGCCGTATCCGAAGTGAACGTCGGGGAAGGCGCCTGGGTCGAGCACACTCGGATCCAGCGAGAGTCGGAGGCGGCGTTTCATACCGGCCTCACCGAGGTGCGCCAGGCGCGGGACAGCCACTATCGATCCTTTGCCTTCGCGATCGGCGGCGCGATTGCGCGACACGACCTGCGCGCGAGACTCGGCGGGCCGGGGGCCGAGACGCTGTTGTACGGGCTGTATCTCGGACGGGGCGACCAGTTGGTGGACAACCACACGACGATCTTCCACGACCAGCCCGATTGTCGGAGTTGGGAAGTCTACAAGGGAATCCTTGGTGACCGCGCTCACGGCGTTTTCAGCGGCAAGATCATCGTACAACCGATCGCCCAGAAGACGGACGCCAAGCAAACCAATCGTACGCTGTTGCTGTCGGATACCGCCAGAATCGACACCAAACCCCAGCTCGAGATCTTCGCCGACGACGTGAAGTGCACCCACGGTGCCACCGTTGGAAACCTGGACCCGATGGCGCGGTTCTATCTGACCAGCCGCGGTTTCCCCGAGGCGGTCGCCCGGCAGGTCCTGACCTACGCGTTTGCCGCGGAGGTACTCGACGAGATCTCGGCCGAGCCGGTGAAGACCGCGCTGGACCGCCTGGTTCACGGGCGGCTCGGCGCCGGCTTTTAAGGAGCAAGACATGGGAGTCGGAAACCCGGTTGCCGTGGACATCGCTCCTCAGTGGGCGATCGAGCGGGTCCGGTCTGCGTTCCCGATGCTGGCCCGGGTGGTCCGGGGCAGCCGCGTGGCGTACCTGGACAGCGGCGCGACTGCCCTCAAGCCTCAGGAAGTGTTGGACGCGGTGTCGGCCTACTACGGTCGCGTGAGCGCGAACGTGGCGCGCGGGGTCCACACTCTGAGCCAAGAAGCGACCGACCGGTACGAGGAGGTGCGAGCGGCGGCGGCCGCATTTCTGGGCGCCGACGCGGATGAGATTGTCTTCACCGCCGGCACGACCGCCAGTCTCAATCTGGTCGCCCAGACCATCGGCCGGCAACGGCTCGCCGCCGGCGATGAGATCCTGGTTTCTGAACTGGAACACCACTCGAATCTGGTGCCCTGGCAGCTCGTTGCGGAGTCGACTCGGGCGACCATTCGGGCCATTCCCGTGGACGACCGAGGAGATCTAGACCTGGACTGGCTGACCCGTCATCGCTCCGAGCGAACCCGGGTCGTGGCGGTGTGTCACGTATCGAATGTCTTGGGCACCGTGAACCCTGTTCGCCGGGTGGCGGACTTGGCACACGAAGTGGGCGCGATCTGCGTGATCGATGGCGCTCAGGGGGCGCCGCACCTTCAGGTCGACGTGGCGGCGCTCGGTTGTGATTTCTATACGGTGTCGGTTCACAAACTATTCGGCCCCACCGGTCTCGGACTCTTGTATGGACGCCGATCATTGCTGGAGGCGATGCCCCCGTGGCAAGGTGGAGGCGGCATGATCGCGCGGGTCACGATCGAGCGATCGACCTATGCTCCCCCTCCGGCCAGGTTCGAGGCTGGAACGCCGCCAATCGCCGAGGTGTACGGGCTCGGTGCGGTGCTGGAGTACATCGGGCGGTGGGACTGGAAGGCCCTCGGCCGTTACGAGGATCGGCTGGTCGAACGGGCACGGGCGGAATTGGCGGCTATTCCGGGAGTCACGGTGTTCGGCTCTCCGGCGGCCTATGTCGGGGTGGTGACGTTCGTGGTCGACGGGGTGCATCCCCACGACGTGGGAACCGCGCTCGATGCCGGCGGCGTCTGTGTCCGGGCGGGCCATCACTGTGCCCAACCGCTGATGGCCCGCCTGGGGGTGACAGCGACCGTTCGCGCGTCGTTCGCGCCGTATTCGACGGATGACGACGTGACCGCTCTGGTCGCGGGTGTCAGACGAGCACAGAAGGTGTTCGGTCGATGAGTGATCTCGACGACCTGTATCAGACGTTGATTCTCGACCACAATCGGTCGCCGAGGAACTTCCGTCAGATCGGTTCGGCCTCGGGGCACGCGGAGGGCCGGAATCCCCTATGCGGGGACACGTTCGACATCTGGGTATCGGTCGACAACGGGGTCGTCGCGGATGTATCGTTTCTCGGCCAGGGGTGCGCGATCTCGAAGGCTTCCGCGTCGATGATGACGACGATCATCAAGGGGAAGCCGCTCGGGGAGGTCCGGCGCCTGTTCGATCGCTTCCACCAGATGGTGACCGGCCGGGCGCCGGCGGACGAGGGACAGAAAAGTGAAGCGCGCAAGAGTCTGGGCTGTCTCAGCGCCTTCGCCGGAGTGGTGGCTTTTCCGATTCGAGTTAAATGTGCCACCCTCGCTTGGCATGCCTTGATGAAGGCGGTTGAAGAGGGCGGGGAACGTTCGAAGGGAGTGCAGTACCATGGCGTATGATGAGCGTCTCGTCGCCCCGATGCGGGCTGAGTTGGCCCGACACGGGGTGAAGGAAATGCGGTCGATTGCGGAGGTCGACGCGGTACTCGGTGACCCCCACGGGATTCAGTTGGTTTTTGTGAATTCGGTCTGTGGCTGTGCGGCGGGTTCGGCCCGGCCGGGTCTTTCGCTGGCGTTGCAACACCCGGTCAAACCCGCGGGGCTCTTCACGGTGTTTGCCGGCCAAGACCTCGAGGCGACGGCGCGAGCGCGCAGCTATTTCGCTGACTTCCAGCCCAGCTCGCCGTCGATCGCGTTGCTCAAGGACGGCGAGGTCGTCTATTTCCTTCATCGCCATCAAATCGAGGGCCGGGGACCAGAGGCGATTGCTGAGGACCTCAGTACCGCGTTCGATCGTCACTGCGCGGCCTGACGGATGTCCGGCCATGTGTTTCACCCGGGCCATGAGGAGCTCCACGGAGTCACCGTGGTGGTGACTGGTTCGGGAGGTCGACGATACCTCGGTCGGTACCATGAGACCAATGCTCGGGGAGTCGTCCTGCACGATGTGGCGATATTCGATCCGGGTTTTGGCACTCTCTCGCCCGAGGAATGGCTGGCTCGGCAGTGGAAATACGGCGTCCTAGTTACCGAAAGGCATCTGGTTCTGCCGATCGACGAGGTCGGATCAATTGCCAGGTTTATGGAGACCTCACTCTAGGTGGAGTAGTATTCACAAGGCCGACATGCAGAGCAGCATTGATCTGGCATGAATGCTGGCTCCCTCATTAGTTCCCCGCGGGCGACGCACCAAATCGGTTGGAGGGAACTACTCCGAGTCCTTGCGGTTGTCGATTGAATCGATTTTCAGTCCGGATCCCCGCGCCGGCGGGATGAGACCGGGCCTAGCCCAAGCTCGCGAGAAGGACGGGGTTATGGTTGAGACGGTCATTGCCGTCGACAGAGTCACGAAACGATTCGCCGGTCATACGGCGGTTCGGGATCTTTCGTTGTCGGTTCCCAAGGGCGGGATTTTCGGGCTTCTGGGGCCGAACGGGGCGGGCAAGAGCACCACGATCCGGATGATCATGAACATCATCATGCCGGACGAGGGCAAGATCGCGCTGTTCGGGTCGGCAGCCGGCGGGCGGGCGCTGTCGGAACGGATTGGGTTCCTGCCGGAGGAACGGGGCCTCTACAAGAGAATGAAGGTCCTGGATCAACTCGTCTTTCTGGCGGAGACCAAGGGCCTGAGTCGCGGGACGGCTCGAAGCAAGGCCATCCATTGGCTCAAGCGGCTCGAACTCGATGACTGGAGCAACCGGAGAGTCGAAGATCTGTCCAAGGGAATGCAGCAGAAGGTCCAGTTCATCGGTACTCTGTTGCACGATCCCGAATTGGTGATTCTTGACGAGCCCTTCAGCGGGCTCGACCCCGTCAACAGCCAGGTGATGCGCGAAGTTGTCGTCGAGGTGGCGCGGAGTGGCCGTACGGTGCTGTTCTCGACGCACATCATGGAGCACGCCGAACAAATGTGCGACCACATCGTCATCATCGCCCACGGGGCCAAGGTGGTGGATGGGGCGCTCGCCGACATCAAGCGGGAGTTTGGTGGCCGTCACGTGGCGATCACGTTTTCACGTAACAGCGACGCGGCCCGTCCGGTCCTGAGCGACCAGTCTCTGGTCAAGGGAGTGGCTGATCGAGGTGCCATGGCGGAGATCGAACTGGCGCCGGGGGCGGATCCGGACGTGCTGCTGCGGGCGTTGGTCAGCTGCGATGTAGGTCTCTCGAAGTTCGAGGTGGCCGAGGCATCGCTCCAGTCCATTTTCATCGCCAAGGTGGGGGCCGACGGGGCCCGCCCGACGGCGATGACCGGCGAGAAGTGAGGAAACTGATCGTGTTCCAGAAGACAATTGCTGTCATCCGCCGGGAGTTCGTCGAGCGGGTTCGCACCAAGGCCTTCGTCATCGGGACGGTCCTTGGCCCGATCTTTTTTGGAGCGATGGCCATCGTTCCGAGTCTGATCCTGAGCCGGGGTAGCGTCGGCCAGCGAGTGGTCGTGGTCGACGGCACCCGAAATGATTTTGGCCGGCGGATCGAGCAGGTGCTGCAGGCCTCAACGGTAGGCGATGGACCGAAGGCCAAACCCGTCTACGCCCCGGTGCGGGTGGGTGCGGCCGGCCGGGTCCAAGACGTGATCGATTCGTTGGTCCCGAGGACGGGTCTGTCGAAGAAGGACGCGGCCACGCTCGACGGGCTGCTGATCGTGGACGAGGGGTCAGTGACGACCGGGAAGCTCCGATACTACGGCAAGAACGTTGGCAGCTTGGAGGACATGCGGCAGCTTCGATCGAGCCTCACGCCCCTGATGATCGCGGAGCGACTGCGGTCGGTGGGAGTTGATCCAGTGGTCGCCATGAGCGCGGCGGCACCGATCGATCTCGATACGCGGAAGGTGGCTGAAGGCAGGTTGACGGCGGAGAGCGGGGCGAGCACGTTCGCCCTGGCGTACGCGATGGGGATCATCCTTTACATGGCGCTGGTCCTGTACGGTACCCAGGTCATGACGTCCGTGATCGAGGAGAAGTCGAACCGGATCGTTGAGATCCTGGTGTCCAGCTTGACGCCGTTCCAGATGATGCTCGGCAAGGTGGTCGGCGTTGGTCTGGTCAGCCTGGTCCAACTCGGGATCTGGGCGGGCGCCTTTCTGCTTTTGCAGCAATACCAGTCCACGATCCTCGGGCTGTTCGGCGTGGCGAGCGCGAGCAGCGGCATCGCGTCGATTCTGCCGACGATGGATCCGTGGCTGATCGTGGTATTCCTCGGCTTCTTCGTCCTCGGCTTTCTGTTCTATTCGTCGGTGTACGCAGCGATCGGGTCGATGTGCAACACGGTGCAGGAGGCGCAACAACTGCAGACCCCCGTGATGGTCATGACGATCAGCGGGTGGTTCAGTGCCTTTGCGTTGCTGCGCGATCCGACCAGTACGTTCGCCAAGGTGGCGAGTCTGATTCCCCCGCTCGCGCCGTTCGTCGTGCCGGTCCGCTATTCGATCGCCAGAATCCCGCTTCCCGAGTTGCTCCTCTATGTCGCCAGCATGGTGGCGGGACTGCTCATGATTGTGTGGGTGACGGCCCGAATCTACCGAGTCGGGATCCTGATGTACGGCAAGCGGGCGTCGTTCAGGGACATGCTCCGGTGGGTCCGGGCGGCCTGAGCTTCTTGGCATGGAGCGGTTCGATGTAATCGTCATCGGCGGCGGCCACGCCGGGGCGGAGGCGGCTGCTCTGTCAGGCCGGGCTGGGGCGAGGACACTGCTGCTGACGCAGAACCTTGAGACGATCGGCCAGATGTCTTGCAACCCCGCGATCGGGGGCATCGCCAAAGGTACGGTGGTTCGGGAAGTCGACGCCTTGGGCGGTGTGATGGGCCGAGCGACGGACCGATCACGAATTCAGTTCCGAATGCTGAATCAGTCGAAGGGGCCGGCGGTCTGGTCGCCGCGAGCGCAGTGCGACCGTGGCCTGTATCGTCGGGCGGTGCGGAGCGAGCTCGAAGATCTGCCTAACGTTCGCTTTGCGCAGGGGACCGTTGCCCGATTTCTGGTCCGGGGCGAGGTCGTCGACGGGGTGGCCACAACAGACGGGCGCGAGTTTGGAGCGCGCGCGGTGGTCTTGACGGCAGGCACGTTCATCCGGGGCCGAATTCATATCGGCACCGAGACCGTCATTCCGGCTGGCCGAGCCGGGGAATCCCCGGTGCATGAAATAGCGCAAGATATTGCCAGTCTTGGACTTACGGTAGAACGATTCAAGACCGGTACGCCGCCAAGAGTCGACGGCCGCAGCGTGGATCGCTCCAAGATGGAACGGCAAGATGGCGACCCAATCTCGTATTGGTTCTCCCACTTCAAACGCCCGGATCACCCGGTCCAGCTTCCTTGCTACCTGACCCATACATCGGAGCGATTGCGGGACATCGTGGCGACCCATCTCAAGGAGTCGGCCCTCTACGGGGGTGCGATCAGTGGCCGGGGCCCGCGGTACTGTCCCTCGATCGAGGATAAGATCGTCCGCTTTCCGCACGCGAGGCGCCACCAGATCTTCCTGGAGCCGGAGGGCCTCGATACCACCGAGATGTACGTAAACGGGCTGTCGACCTCGCTTCCGCCGGCGGTTCAACTTCTCTGCCTTCACGCGGTTTCCGGGATGGAACGGGCAGAGATGACGAGGCCTGGCTACGCGATTGAGTACGACTATTACCCTCCGACCCAGCTTGACCGGACGCTGGCGGTCCGGCACCTGCGGGGCCTGTATTTCGCCGGTCAGATCAATGGAACGACGGGGTATGAGGAGGCGGCAGGCCAGGGGGTTGTTGCCGGCCTCAACGCGGCATTGTACGCCCTCGACCGCGATCCGGTCATCTTCGATCGATCGGCCAGCTTCATTGGGGTGCTGGTTGACGATCTCGTGACTCGAGGCGTTGATGAACCCTACCGGCTCTTCACGTCGCGATCCGAGTTCAGGTTGTTGATTCGTCAAGATAGTGCCCTTCGCCGCCTCGGCCCGCTCGCCCTACGTCTTGGTCTGCTCACGGATGGCGAGGCAGCCAAGATGTCGAGTCGGCTCGAGGCGGAGGACGAGGTGTTGGGCCTCGCCTCACGAACAATCATCCGGCCGGAGCAGGCCAACGACATCCTGGCGGCGGCTGGTGAGCGAGGTATTACGGAGCCAATGCGGGTAACAGAGCTGGCAAGAAGGCCTCGGGTTGATTTGGCCGACCTCTTGGTCGGAGCAGGTGTGCCCCGGGATCCAACCCTGACGGCCTGGGCCGCGATCGAGATCCGGTATGCTGGATACCTGGAGCGTGAACGGGACATGGCGGAGCGGCTGACCGAAATGGAGGGATTGGCGCTTCCCCCGGACAGCGACTACAAATCATTCCTGTCGGTTTCTTCAGAGGGAAGAGAGAAACTCGCTCGAATCCGGCCAAGCACGCTCGGACAGGCGGCGAGGATCCCGGGCGTGTGTCCGAGCGACCTTCACGGGATCATACTAGAGCTCCAGCGAACCAGGATGAGGTAGAGACCGCCACGTTTCACGTGGAACAGTCGCCCATCGCCCTGTCCGGAGGGGCGCAGTTTCACGTGAAACACCGTGGCAAACCTGCGATTTGTGCTATATTTCTCTGCCAGCAATTAGTTAACTTCGTGTTATGGCATAAGTCATTGTAGTATATAAGGTTAACGCGTCGATGGCGAGAATAATCGCGATTGCCAATCAGAAGGGCGGGGTGGGCAAGACCACCACGGCTGTGAATCTGGCGGCGTCATTGGCGATTGCGGAACAGCGAACTCTCCTGGTTGACGCCGATCCCCAGGCCAATGCGAGCAGTGGGGTTGGGATCCCGAAGGGCACCGATCGGATCTCGCTTTACGATGTCGTGATCGAGGCCCGGCCCCCGGCTGATGCGATTATCGCCAACCCGGAGCTCCCCTATCTCGCGACCCTCCCGTCCACCCAGGATCTGGTTGGTGCCGAGCTGGAGCTCGTCAGCCTGCCTAACCGTGAGACTCGGCTTCGTGACGCGCTTCGATCCATCGAGGCGTCGTACGATTTCATCCTGATCGACTGCCCTCCGTCGTTAGGTCTGATCACCCTCAACGTGCTCACGGCCGCTCGAGGTGTATTGATTCCGATCCAGTGCGAGTACTACGCGCTCGAGGGGATTTCCCAATTGCTCAATACCGTGCGTCTCGTCCAGCAGAACTTCAACCCTGACCTGGCGATCGAGGGAGTGTTACTGACGATGTACGACGCCCGACTCAATCTGTGCCGACAGGTCGCTCAGGAAGCGAAAGAATACTTCGGGAGCAAAGTGTTCAAGACGGTGATTCCTCGGAATGTACGTTTGGCGGAGGCCCCCAGCTTCGGAAAACCGATCCTCTTGTATGACGTGCAATCCGTCGGCGCCATGAGCTACATCGCGGTTGCACAGGAGCTGTTGAAGTGGGGGGAGCGAGCAGGGTCCGCCGCATTGGCGGAGGGCTCATGAGCGAATCCCGCCGACTCGGACGGGGACTCGAAGCCCTGCTCGGTCCGATCAGCAAGGAGCAGGCTGAGACCCAAGGGGCACTTCGCGAGGTCTCGGTTGGTTCGATCGAAGCCAATCCCTATCAGCCTCGCCGGGTGTTCGAGCCGGCGGCGCTCCAGGAACTGGCCGATTCGATCGCCGCGTCCGGCTTGTTGCAACCGTTGATCGTCCGGCCGAGGCCCGGCGGTCGCTACGAACTCATCGCGGGGGAGCGGCGGTGGCGAGCCGTCCAGCAGTTGCATTGGCAGAAGGTGCCCGTGGTGGTGAAAGATGTTGACGATCAGGCGTTGCTGACCCTGGCTCTGATCGAGAATCTGCAGCGCGATGATCTGACGCCGATCGATGAGGCACTGGGTTACGACCGGCTGATTCAGGAGTTCCATCTCAGCCAATCCGATGTGGCGCGTCTGGTCGGCAAGGACCGAGCGACCATCGCGAATACGCTCCGTCTCCTCAAGTTGCCTGAAGAGGTCCGAGCCCTGGTCGAGAAACGGGCGTTGTCGGAGGGCCATGCGCGTGCGCTCCTCGGCCTGTCCGACGACCGCCACATCAGCCGGTTCGCCGCTGCCGCTGTTGAGCATGGGTGGTCAGTCCGGGAACTCGAGTCGCGGGTACGCGGCCAGAAGCCGGGCAAGCGGAAGCGAGAGGTCGCCAGCGTGAGTTCGGCCAATGCCGAGGTCCAGAGGGTCGAGGACGCGTTGCGGCAACGCCTGCAGACCGACGTCAGGGTGACCGCCCGTCGGCGAGGCCGAGGGTTCGTTACGGTGGCTTATTACTCGAACGACGATCTGGCTCGACTGCTCGAGGTGATGCTGGGAGAGCCATATTCTGGATGACCTCGCATCGGGATGTCACCGTCACCATTCTGCGAGCCGGGGACCTATCGTCGACCAGTTTCCGCCTTCCTCTGCTGCTCTATCGGTCGGTGGTGGTGGTGCTTGTCGCGATCGGGCTCCTGCTGGTGCTGGGGCTCGCGTACTTCGGTCCGATTGCCCGTCAAGCGGCTCGAGTTCCGGCGCTGCAGCGAGATGTTGAGCGGCTGACCGCCGACAACCAGCGGATCCGGGAGCTGGCGCTCGCGCTGGACAGCGTCGAGGCGCAGTATGCCAAGCTCCGGTCGCTGGTGGGGGCGGATATCGCGCCCGACCCGGTACTCCTGGCTTCTTCCCTGCCGGTGGCGCCGGCGATCACGGTGAGCCCGTCGTCGAGCCGGGCGCGGTATGAAGCCGGCGCCTCGATCCCTCGTCACTGGCCGCTGGACGAACGAGGGTACCTGACCCGGGGCCAGGTCGGCCCGGACTCAACGGCGGAGGAGGCCCATCCCGGTATCGACGTCGCTGTGCCGGTTGGGTCCCTAGTGCGGGGAGCCGGAGGCGGGACCGTGCTGCAAGTCGGGGACGATCGAGAATATGGTCGCTTCGTGCTGGTGCAGCATCCGAACGGCTACCAATCGATGTACGGCCACCTGTCCCGGGTGATCGTCACCCAGGGCGCCCGTCTGAGGGCTGGTGAGGTTCTCGGGCGTTCCGGCAACACCGGCAGGTCCTCCGCGCCGCATCTCCATTTTGAAATTCGCCACACCGGAGTCTCGATCGATCCGATGACATTGATCCGGGAGCCCCGCTGATGGGTATCTTTTCGAACAGCGCGCCGCCGACCGGCGGCAGTCCGCCGAAACGCCGGACCGAGGGACACGCGGTCTCGATCGTGGCGTCCGATATGGTAGTGACCGGGAACCTCAAGGCCGAGGGCGTCATCCGGGTCGAGGGACGAGTGACCGGCAATGTCTCCGCCGACGATCAGATTCTTCTCACGCTGGGCGGCGTGATCGAGGGGGATCTCGAGACCAAGGAAGCCGTGCTCGCCGGCGAAGTCCACGGAACGGTCTCCGCGTCCGACCGGGTTGAGGTCCAGGCCAGCGCGCGCATCCTGGGGGATATCCTCACGCCTCGGTTGCTGATCCAGGAAGGCGGCCAGGTCAATGGAGCGATTCGAATGGAATCGGGGGGAGCGCGCGCCAATGCCTAAATTCATCCGGGTGGCACTAGCCCTTGGTCTGGCTGCGGTGGCCGCCTGTGCCAAGACCCCGGCTGGGCCCAAGACGATGCGGGTGGCGCTGATCACCCCGGGCTCGATCGCGGATGCGGCGTGGAACGCCGGCGCGTACGCGGGCCTGATGCTGATCAAGGATTCACTCGGTGTCGAGGTCAGTCATCAGGAGGCGCGAACGCCCGGCGCCCAGGAAGAGGCGCTCCGGGCGTATGCGGCCCAAGGATACGACCTCGTGTTCGGCCACGGTTTCGAATTCCAGCAGCCGGCCGAGCGGGTGGGCGCCGAGTATCCGAAGGTGGTATTCGTGATCACATCCGGAGAGCGGGTTCAGGGCAATGTCGCGCCGCTGTTCTTCCGTCTCGAGGAAGGAACGTTTTTGGCCGGCATTGTGGCCGGTGGGATGTCGAAGACCGGCAAGATCGGATTCATCGGCGGGATCGAGTTACCGCCGATCCGGAACGGGTATCAGGGCTGGGTCAACGGGGCCAGATCGGTGAACGCCAAGGTGGAGCCTCGGATCACCTATCTCAACAGCTTCGACGATGTCGCCGCAGGCCGGGAAGCCGCGCTGGCGATGATTCGCCTAGGTGTCGACATGCTGCATCATAACGCGGACGAGGCCGGCAAGGGCGTCTTTCAGGCGGCGAAGGAAAGTCCCGGCGTTTTTGTCTTCGGCGCCAATGCCGACCAGACGGCGCTGGCACCGGACCGAGTGCTCGGCTCGGCGATCATCGATCTTTCTCGGGCGTTCGTCGCGGTCGCCAGGGAAGTGCAATCGGGGCGGTTTACGCCCAAGGTCGAGTCGTTCGGACTCGAGGGCGGCGTGATCCGGTATCAGCCGAACCCCGCCCTCGAAGCGAGCATTCCAACGGCGCTCAGGGCCCGCCTGACAGCAGCCCGGGATTCAATCATGGCTGGGACTCTCCGCCCCCTTGGCGGGCGCCAGTGATCTGATGGGCGACGTGACGCTCGGCGAGGTCGTCGATTACCTGGACGGTCTCCTCCGCATCCGAGAGGTACCCGACGAGGCCGGGGCCGTCAACGGGCTTCAGGTCGAGAACCGCGGTGCGGTCGGCGGGTTCATCGCGGCGGTCGATGCCTCGCAGGCAACGATCGACGGGGTCGTCGTCGCCGCGGCCCGATTCCGAAAGCCGCCGCTGCTCCTCGTTCATCATGGGCTTTTCTGGGACGGCAATCTGCCGCTGACCGGGCGCCGGTACCATCGGATCGGTGCGCTGCTCGCCCACGACCTTGCCTTGTATTCAGCCCACATCCCCCTCGACGTGCATCCTGTGTTGGGCAACAACGCGGTGCTTGCGGGCGAGCTTGGTCTGGTCGAACAGGCGCCTTTCGATACCTACAAGGGCATCGCGATGGGGGTTCAGGGCCACGTTCCACACGGCGAAGGCCGTGATAGTCTGGTGTCCCGGATCAACGGACTGCTCGGCACCGATGCGAAGCTCATTCCCGGCGGCCCCGAACGAGTGAGCCGAGTCGGCATCATTACCGGCGGCGCGGGGTCGAGGATCGGCAGTGCGCGGGCCGCGGGGCTCGATACCTACATCACGGGTGAAGGCGCTCATTACACTTATTTCGACGCGATGGAGCTGGGCGTCAACGTCATTTTCGCCGGCCACTATGCCACCGAACAGGTTGGGGTGAAGGCGCTGGCCGCGCATCTCTCGGGCCGATACGGCCTACCGTGGGAGTTCCACCACCATCCGACCGGCCTGTGAGCTGGATTCTACAACTCAGAAACATTTCCAAGCGCTTCGGGTCCGTCATGGCGCTCGACGCGGCTTCGTTTAGTCTCGCCCGTGGCGAGGTCCATGGTCTGCTGGGCGAGAACGGCGCCGGCAAGTCGACGTTGATGCACGTGGCGTTCGGGATGGTCACTCCGGACGAGGGCGACATGCTGGTCCGGGGCTCGCCGGTCCGATTCCGGAATCCGCGCGACGCCAAGCGGGCCGGTATCGGAATGGTCCACCAGCACTTCACCTCGGTTCCCGAACTGACGGTGGCCGAGAACCTCTGGCTCGCGGCCGGCCGGTTCGGGGATTCGGCCGGCCGACCGGATGGACCGACCGCAGCCAACCCGGCGGGCAGGCTTCGGGCCCGCCTCTGGCAGGGATTGTCTCCGACGGCCCGGGTGTCGGACCTTCCGGTCGGCGCCAAACAGCGGCTCGAGATCCTTCAGGCGTTGGCGACCGGCGCCGAGGTGTTGTTGCTCGATGAGCCCACCGCGGTTCTGGCGCCCCCTGAAACAGCGGAGTTACTGGCGCTGCTCAGGGAATACGCCGCCGCCGGTGGCGCGGCGGTTCTCATCACCCACAAACTGACAGAAGTGTTTTCCGCGGTCGATCGGGTGACCGTGCTGCGGGGCGGGCGGGTGCAATTGACTGGTCTGGTGGCGGATCAGACCGTCCCGGGACTCACGGCCGCGATGGTGGGCAGCTCGGATCTCGAGCCGACGTTGCCGGATCCGGGTGAGTTGGGCCCGGTGCTGGTGCGAGTCGGCGACCTGACCGTTCGCGGAGGTGAGATCATCGGGATCGCAGCGGTCGAGGGCAATGGCCAGCGCGAGTTGCTTCGCCGCCTGGCCGGCGTGGCACCGGCTCAAGGAGCGGAGGTGACCGGTCCGGTGGCGTTCATCCCCGAGGACAGAACCACCGAGGGATTGATTCCCGCCTTCTCGCTCACGGAGAATCTGGTGCTGGGCCTACCGGAGGATCCACGATGGCGGCGGGGACCGTTGCTGGATTGGCGGGCGGCGGCGGCGCGGATGGGTCAGCTGGTTGGTGAGTTCTCGATTCGCGCTCCGGGCCCCGCATCGCCGGCCGGCACGCTGTCGGGCGGCAACCAGCAGAAGGTGGTGTTTGCCCGAGCGCTCGAGGCGAAGCCCCAGGTCATCGTGGCGGAAAATCCGACCCGCGGCCTTGATGTCCACGCGACCTGGTTCGTGGATGAGCGGTTGCGCCGCGCGGCGCTGGACGGCGCGGCCGTCATCGTGTACTCCACCGATCTCGACGAGGTGTTGTCGATCGCGACCCGGGTGGTGGTGGTGAACCGCCATCGCCTGTTGCCGGTTCCCTCCGGCACCTCCCGCGAAACCATCGGCGCCATGATGCTTGGGGCTCAATCATGACGGCGCTGAGCCGGCTGCGAGCGCCGATCGGTGCGGTGGTTCTGGGTTTGGGCATCCTCGCGGCCGGCCTCACCCTTCTTGGCTACGACGCGGGAGCCGCGCTGGCCGCGCTTGGGCGGGGGGCCTTCGGCTCCTGGTATGCCGTTACCTCGGCGACACTGGTTCGCGCGGTGCCGCTGATCGTGATCGGGCTTGGGATTGCGATCAGCTTTCGGGCCGGAGCCCTCAACATCGGGGCTGAGGGACAGTTTGCGGCCGGTGCGATGGCGGCCACGGCGGCGGCCTTGGCCGTGGGCCGATGGCCCGCGATCGCCGCGGTGCCGGCGGTTCTGGTCGCCGGAGCAGTTGGTGGTGCCGCGTGGGTGGCGATTCCGGTGGTCCTCCGTGCCCGATACCGGGTTCAGGAAGTGATCAGCACGCTACTGCTCAACTTTGTGGCGGATGCGCTGGTGAGTTTCATGGTGCAAGGTCCGCTGCAGGAATCGAAACGGATCTATCCGCAGAGCGACCCGATCGCGGCCGCGGCCCGACTCCCCCTGGTGCCTGGCACGAGACTGCACCTTGGATTCTTTCTGGCCATCGTACTGGTGGGGGTCGTGGCCGTGATTTTTTCGCGGACCATTTGGGGCTTCCGCCTGAAGGCTGTCGGTGAGGCACCCCTGGCCGCGGTGGTAACGGGCCGGATCGACGTCGATCGGACGGTGGCCGGGGCGCTGCTTTGGTCGGGGGCGTTGGCGGGACTGGCCGGGGCCCTGGAGGTGTCGGGGGTGACCTACGCGCTATTCCAGAATCTGTCGCCGGGCTATGGCTTCACCGCCATCGCGGTGGCCCTGATCGCGCGGCTCGATCCGATCGCCATTCTGATCGCGGGTCTGGGCTTCGGAGCGCTCGAGGCCGGGGCTGCGGGGATGCAGCGTGATGCTGGTGTGCCCGCCGTCGCGGTGAGCGTTGTGCAGGCCACGATCATTGTCGTGGCCCTGCTGACGATTGCGCGGGCCCGGTTGGGGCGAGGCGAGGCGGCGGCATGATCGACGCCACCGCTCCGGTCGTCGGATTCCTGGCGGCGGCCGTCCGGATTGGAACCCCGTTGCTCTGGGCGGCCGCGGGCGAGGTCCTGGCCGAGCGATCGGGCGTGATCAATCTCTCGGTGGAGGGCTCGATGCTCGCGGGCTGTCTGGGCGCGGCCATCGGGGCGCACATGGCTGGCGATCCGTGGATCGGGATGGCCGTTGGCCTCATGGCCGGCGCGGTGGTGGCACTCGGGTTTGCGGCGGTTGCCATCTGGGCGCGAACCGATCAGATCATCACGGGCACGGCCCTCACGATGGCGTCGGTGGGCATTACGGGTCTCATCTATCGGCAACTGATTCGCGGCCAGGAAACCGGTCTTTCCCTGACCACGCTGGCCCCCTACCCGGTTCCCTTGCTGAGCGCGATTCCGGTGGTCGGGCCGGTGCTGTTCAATCAACCGGTTCCCACGTATCTCGCAGTCGCGGCCATTCTGGTCATCTGGGCGGTGCTCTTCCGGACGACCCTTGGCCTCAGGCTCAGGGCCGGGGGTGAGGCCGCCGAGGCGGCGCGAGCCCAGGGCGTCCGGGTCCGGCTGATTCAGACCGGGGCGGTGGTCGTCGGCGGGGCCATGGCGGGGTTCGGCGGGGCGACGCTGGTACTGGCCCAGGTCGGTACGTTCGCGGAGCGGATGACGGCTGGCCGGGGCTTCATCGCCATCGCGATCGTGGTGCTGGGCCGATGGCATCCCGCCGGGGTGGCGCTGGCCGCGCTGGCCTTCGGTGCGGCCACGGCCCTGCAGTACGTATTTCAGGCCATGGGGCTCGCGGTGCCGTATCAGTTGTTCCTGATGCTTCCGTACCTGCTCGCCCTGGCCGCGCTCACGGGCGTGGCCGGCCGGGTACGGGCGCCGGCCGGTCTGGGCCGGACGGTTGAATAGGTCTCAGCGAATCCGGCCGTACTTCCGAAGCGCCGCGAGCAGCCGATCATGGGGCAGGGCGTAGACTCGCCGGCCATTGGCTCCGGTCATGGTCTCGGCCGCGAGCATGGCATTGAGGATGGCTTCTGAGGTCGCGTCGATCGTGGCCTCGAAGACCGGGTTGATCAGGTCGTTGGGGATGGCCTGGACGGTGACCACGCGATCGGCCGCGTCGGCGGCGGGGTTGGCGGTGGAAAACGCGATGAAGATGTCTCCCGACGAGTCGCCCCCGATGCCTCCCATCCGGCCGATTCCCAATGCCGCCCGTTTGACGACGCGCTTGAGCTGATGGGGCAACAACGGCGCATCAGTCGCGACGACGACGATGATCGACCCCTGGTCGCCGCCGTCCTCCCCGCCGCCCGATTCGCAGCTGTTCCGCGCGGCGGCGGTGCCGTCGGCCAAACGGGCGTTGCAGGGCAGCAGATCGGGAATCTCCCGGCCGACGGGGACCCCGGCGACCGAGAATCGCGACCGGCCACCGTAGTTGCACTGGACCAGAACGCCAACCGTGTAGGCCTGGTCAAGGACGGTGATTCGGCGCGACGAGGTGCCGGTTCCGCCCTTGAATTGATTGCAGGTCATTCCGGTGCCGCCGCCGACGTTGCCTTCGGGCACCGGGCCCGATGCCGCGTTGTCGATCGCGGCGAGGGCATGGTCCCGGGTGACGTGGAAGCCGTTGATGTCGTTCATGCCTCCATCCCATGTCTCGGCCACGACGGGGAGCGACCAGGCGAATTCCTTGCCGCGCTTGACGATCCATTCGATCACCGCGTCATGCACCACGCCGACGCTGTGAGTATTGGTGATCATGACGGGCCCGCCGAGGAAGCCCGATTCCTCGACCCAGGTGGTGCCGGTCATTTCGCCGTTGCCGTTCAGGGTGAACCAGGCAGCGTAGGTCTGGGCGTCGCTATTCTTGCCCCGGGGCAAGATGGCGGTGACCCCGGTTCTCACCGGCCCCTGGCCGACGACGAGCTTGCCTTCCCCAGTGATGAGGGTGGTAAAGCCCACTTCGACGCCGGCCACGTCGGTGATCGCGTTCAGGGATCCCGGGGTCCCGTCGAGGGGGATTCCAAGATCGCGGGCGCGGGGCTTTCGCTGGCCCGCGAGCGGCAGGGCGACAATCAGGAGGCCGGCGAGGGCCCGGGCAACCCGGCAGACCGATGAAATCATGGCGCAGTTCCGAATGGGGTGCCAGAATGTAGTGGGGGCCGGCGCGGACAGGAGGTGCGTGATGGCGATCAAACCCGACAACGTCGTGACGCTGGGAGACGGGCGAGCGTTAGGCTACGCCGAATGGGGCGATCCCGAAGGGGCGCCGATCCTCCATTTTCACGGCACACCGGGCAGCCGCCTCGAGGGAGCGACGCCGGCGTTCGACGGCATCGCGGCGCGCCTGGGCCTCAGGGTGCTAGGCCTTGACCGGCCGGGCGTGGGTCGGTCGGATCCCAAACCTCGGAGGACCATCCTCGACTGGGCGGCTGACGTCGCGGAATTCGCCGACCTGGTGGGGCTCAGCCGCTTTTCGGTCTATGGTGTGTCGGGTGGTGGGCCGTATGCCGCGGCGTGCGCGTACCGGATCGCCCATCGCCTCCGAGCGGCCGGGATCGTGAGCGGGATCGCGCCGATGGGGGTGCCGGACGCTCGTCGGGGCCTGAATCGGGAGGACCGGGCCATGTTCTTTCTGGGCCGTCACTTCCCGTGGGGGCTCCGATGGCTGGTTCGACGGATGGCGGAACGGATCCGAGGGCTCGAGGACCGGGCGGGTTGGGAAGCATTCCTTCGAGGTGAGGAGGGCGTGTATCTGGATCTGCTGCTGGCCAGTCGGCCATGGGGGTTTGACCTGGCCCGGGTCCCGATGGTCATGAACCTGTGGTTCGGCGGACCGGACGTGATCGTTCCGGCGGCGGCCGGCCGCTATCTGGCGCGATCGTTTGCCAGATCGGAAGCGCGATACTATCCCGACGAGGGGCCTGGATCACTGCTGGTCAGCCGCTATGAGGAGATTCTGACCGGGCTTGCGGCGACCGGGTCGCGCGAGGGCGACACGCCGATCGTCGAGTGCTAGGCCGCCGGCGGGTTGGCTAACGGGCCAGGCGTTCGAGGCGTGCCACCGCTTCGTGAAGCATGTCCTCGGTTTTGCAGAAGGCGAAGCGGGTGAAGCGGCGGCCGACGGCGGGATCGGAGAAGAAACTGGTCCCCGGCACGGTCGCCACGCCGCCCTCGATGGTGAGCCACCGGGCGAACTCGTCCGCCGGGATGTTCCGGATCGCCGTGAAATCAGCCAGGATATAGTAGGCACCCTCGGGGGCCCGGCAGTGAAAGCCGGAGCGCTGGAGCGCCCCCACGAGGAGATCCCTGCGGACCCGGTATTCGCGACCGAGATTCTCGTAGTAATCCCGGCCGAGGGTTTCCATTGCCACGGCGAGCCCTTCCTGCAGCGGAGCCGGCGCCCCGACCGTGAGGAAGTCGTGGACCTTCCGGATGGCGTCAGTGACCGACGGGGGGGAGATGATGGTGCCGATCCGCCAACCGGTGATGCTGTAGGTCTTCGAGGCGCCGCTGATGGTGATGGTCCGGTCGCGCATTCCCGGCAGGGTTGCCAT
>JAYUZK010000279.1:0-4091 GCA_043751835.1 Gemmatimonadota bacterium
CTTGCCGCCGGCGACACCATGTCGGTCGATGTCGTGCTCGGATCGTCCCCGCAGCAACTTGCCGACCTGACGGTGCAGGCGTTCGGCCATGAGTACCGCGGCAAGATGGCTCAAGGGGAGGCCCGGCACATTCGGATGGCGGCGGCCGCGGCGTCGTCCGTCATCGGGCCGGCGGAAATCGAGGCGTGGGGTAAATTCGATCTGGCCAATGTGTTCCGACGGGCCGGGCTTGACGTCCACTACAACTCGATCAGCTGCCCGGTCCGCGGATCAATCGGTCCGCCGGCCGACATCGACGTGTACCTCGACGACGCCCTCGTGGGCCAGGGGCCGGAATTCGATATCACGACCTTTCCGGTGCAGTGGATCTCAACGGCGCTGGTCTTCAAGCGGATGGCTACCGTGCCGATTGAGTACCAGAGGCTCGGGGCGGGTTGCGTGGTCATTCTCCTGAGCAAGGGCTAACGCCTGGCAATCACCGCAAGCCAGTCACCGCCGTACTTCGCCACCTTGGCCGGGCCGATGCCGTACACCTCTTCCAAGGCTGCCAGCGTTTTCGGTTTGAGTTCGGCCAATTCCCGAAGGGTCCGGTCGTTGGCCACCACATAGGGCGGAACACCGGCGCCCCGCGCCAACTCGAGGCGGCGGGCCCTGAGGGCTTCGAACAGCGCTTCCGTGGCGGGATCCGCCGAGTGCTCCGATTCCGCCCGCGCCCTCTTTCCATGTGACCGGGGCCGAGCCGGCGCCGTTCGATCCGGCGGCAGGAGAAGCCGCACGGGACCTTCCGCGAAGAGGACCGCCTTGCCGGCCCGGGTGAGCAGCACCAGCGGCCGCTCGTCGGCGGTGAAATCGACCCAGCCGGCGGTGACGCAACGGCGGAGCAACGCCGTGATCCAGTCCTCCGGCCGCTCTTTGAGCGCGCCGAACGTCTTCGAGGTGGCAAGTCCCGACCGTTCGAGCCGAGGATCGGCCTGGCCGGCGAGCAGTTTGACCGCGGCCTGCAGGCCAAAGCGGCGGTGGGTCCGCGCCACGGCGCTCAGCGCTTTCCGGACCATGATGGCGGTTTCGGCTGGGTCGCTATCGTTCGAGCCGTCGAGCGCGGTGCAATTGTCGCACCGGCCGCAGCCCGCCAATGTCTCCGCTTCGTCGCCGAAGTAGCGGAGAATCGCGTCATGCCGGCAGGTCCCCCCCTCGGCCCAGCGCATCAATTCGAGGAACATCGACCACCGGTACTGGACGCGGACCGGGTCGGGAGCCACCCCTTCGGATGGCATCTCGAGTAATCGTCGCCGGAGCGGTAGATCGGAGGGACTGGTGCAGAGCACGCCGATGGCATCGGCGCCATCCCGCCCGGCGCGCCCGACTTCCTGATAGTACGCCTCGATCGATCCGGGCGCCGCGAGGTGGATTACCGCCCGGACGTCGCTCCGGTCGATTCCCATGCCGAACGCGTTGGTGGCGACGATGACATCGAGCCGGCCGTCGCGGAATCGCTGCTGGGCCCGTTCGCGCACCGGACCGTCGAGGCCGGCGTGATACGCGGCACACCGCCAGCCGGCGCCAGTCAATCGCTCGGCCTCTTCCTCCGTTTGGCGGCGAGTTGGGGCGTAGACGATGGCGGCGCCGCGGGCGGCCTTCGGTGCGCCGATCGCCTCGGCGAGAGCCTGATCGACCACCCGGGTGGTTTCGGCGCCGCTCCGGACATCCTTGACCCGGAGGCCGAGGTTGGGTCGGGCGAACCCCCGGACCAGCTGCGGCGTGTCAGCGGGGAGGCCGAGCCGGACGAGAATCTCGTCTCGCACCACCGGCGTGGCCGTGGCGGTACAGGCGAGGACCCGGGCACTGCTCAGGTCGGTGAGCAGCTCCCCGATCTGGAGATAGTCGGGTCGGAAATCGTGGCCCCATTCCGAAATGCAGTGGGCCTCGTCCACGGCCACGAGCGGGCAGGCGAGATCGCGGGCAAGGCCCCGGAAGCCGGGGAAGGCCAGCCGCTCGGGCGCCACGTAGGCAATGGCGTAGTCTCCGCGGGCCAGGGCCGCCATCCGGCGGCGCATCTCGTCGCCCGGAAGGGTGGCCGCGAGGAATGTCGCGGCCACACCGCGAGCCGTGAGCGCCGCGACCTGATCATGCATCAGCGACACCAGCGGCGAGATCACCAGGGACGTGCCGCCGAGGACCGTGGCCGGGAGCTGATAGATAAGACTCTTGCCTCCGCCGGTCGGCGCGACGAGGAGCAAGCGGCCGTGGTTGATGATCGTCTCGACGGCCTCCCGTTGTCCGGGGCGGAACGCCTGATAGCCCAGGCGTACCAGGGCGTGATCGAGGTCGAAGGTGGCGGTTGGGTTCATGGGCTATCTAACCGGGGCCAAGGATACTAGGATGTCGGTCCAGAGTCACCGATCTATTTACCGCGAAAGAGTACGATGCGAGACGACGACGAGGATCTGCCTGAAATCGAAGAGACCGGGGACGGGGAATTCGAGACCGCGGCGGAGGTGGTGTGTCCGTACTGTGGTGAGACGGTGGAGATCGTGCTCGATCCGGCGGGCGGGACGCAGCAGGACTATGTCGAGGACTGCGAGGTGTGCTGCCGGCCGTGGAAGGTCGTGGTCACGTACGGGGATGACGGGAGTGCGGACGTGACGCTCGCCGAGGCGCAGTAGGCTGGCGGCCTAAGTTGGCGGTGCAGTTGGATGGGGTATATAGATATGCGGCTCGAAATGTCAGTAGATCACAGTGGACGGTGCCCTTCTCGCCGCAACCTGAATCGGAGCTTGGGCTATTCCTGAGCCCGGGTCGGGCTCTTGGCGAATTCGGTGGCGCAGCTCGCCATCGACCTGTGCAGCGACTGGGTGCGCCCAAGCACTCTGAGTATGGGCCGTCGGACGTACGCCGTTCGGCAACGCGGAGCCTCACTGAGGCAAAGAGTCTGTTCGCGGAGGCTCGAGCCTCAGTTTTTGAGACAAGCTGTCCCATGTGAACGTGAAGATCTCATCGCTCCGAAACGGGGCTACCCGGAGGGTATCCCCGGACAGCGCGATGAAGGCCTCACCAAGCCAATCGGCCTCCATCGCGATTTCGGCCCCATAGGCGCCGCTTTCGGAGGCTCTGAAATACAGAACCGCCCAGCCACCGGGGGTTCGGGCTACCACGGCAAAATCGCCCTCGGTGCCCCGTGCTGTTCGGCTAGTGAAATAGGGTTCGAAACCCGGATCTGTTCGCCTCCGATCCTCCATGCCGGCGCTGTCGGCATTGTCACGCCCTAGCGCGAGTCGCCAAGTCGAGTGCTGGCTGAGCACAGTTCGCAGCGCAGACTCCTGAGATCTTGTAAGTCGGTAGGCGGAGGGACTCTCGGAAACGGTTCGGCATGCAACGCTGAGCGGCAGAACTATAAACATCAGTCCGGCCGCGCAGGGTCTCGCAAGGCGTTTGGTCGGCATGTTGATGGGCCTATGGTTTCTTGTCGGGCTTGACAACGTCGATCACAATGTGAAGACCAAATCCCGCGCTGTGGTGGCCAGCATCCTCCCAGCCAGCCCGTATCACCGTCCCATCCCCTGGAGAGTATAGCTGTTGCCACGCGACGAGCAGGTCTGTGCCCCAATGCGGTCGACACTTGTCAACGCCGTTTTTCAGTATGCAACGCAAGCCAGCTGGCTTTGATGATACGCGGTCACAGCCGCGTAGCGGGCAGCCATCGGTGCTAGGCCCTGCGTTCATATCCGGCGTGTAGTTCCCATCCTCGTTTACATCGCCGATCTCGTAGTGGAGATGTGGACCCGTCGAGTACCCGGAGTTGCCGGTTATTCCAATCTCATGGTCAAGATCGACCGCATCTCCGGCCCGTACGTCGAGGCTTGCGAGATGCCCGAAGGTGAATCGGCGGCACGACTTGTGTCGCGGGCACAGCCCAAAAGGATCGGAGAAGTTGATTGGATCCTGACCCGCAAACCCGTACCCGTTCATTCCCCCGGCGATCCCGATTGGATCTGCCTGCGAGAACCGCCCCGTCTGCGGATCATACAGCCGGGCCCGCTGATAGGTCCAGCCCGACCCGTCGCGCTGATTCTCGATCAGCGTGCCGTGCCACG
>JAYUZK010000280.1:0-3312 GCA_043751835.1 Gemmatimonadota bacterium
GTGGCCTATCGGGTCCGGAATCCGGAAAAGCGGACCCTCGACGATGCGGCGAGAGTGGGCGTGCCCGGCCGGTTCGTCCGCCTGGCCGACGGCGTCACCCACTACGACGTGTCCGGTCCCGACAGCGGGCAGCGCGTGCTCCTGGTCCACGGCTTCTCGACCCCGTACTACATCTGGGACTCCACGGCCGTGGCCCTCTCGGCCGCGGGATTCCGGGTGGCCCGCTTCGACCTGTTCGGCCGAGGCTACTCCGACCGGCCGGACGTGGCGTACTCGGCCGATCTGTTCGATCGTCAGGTGTCCGAGTTGCTCGATTCCCTGGGCTGGACTGACCCGATCGACATCGTAGGGCTCTCGATGGGCGGCATGGTGGTCGGAGCCTTCACCGGGCGACACCCCGAACGGGTCCGTTCGATGACGATGGTGGATCCGGCCGCGGGCCCCCGCGAGACGTTGCCCAAGATGTTCACCCCGCCCGTCGTCGGGCCCCTCCTGTGGCAGATGGTCACGGTACCCGGCATGGCGAACGGCCAGTCGTCGGACTTCTTCGAGCCGGCGCGGTGGCCGGATTGGGCCGACCGCTACCGCGTCCAGATGCAGTATCGGGGCTTCGGGCGGGCGCTCCGGTCCACGATCATGAACTGGCCGGGGCTCGACACCCTGTACGCAGCGGTGGGCAAGCGGGGGACCCGGTCGCTGCTCATCTGGGGCCAGGAAGATCGCACCGTGCCGATCGCGTTTTCGGCCATGGTGCGGAAGGCGATTCCGCAGATCGAGTTTCATCCGATTGACCGGGCGGGGCATCTGCCCCACATGGAACGGACCGATGTCGTGAATCCGCTGCTGATTGGGTTCCTCCGCGGCGAACCGACGGCTTCGGGGTCGGCGGCGCGGCACTGACTATCTTACCGCGCTATGCCGATCACGCTCACCGCCGAAAAAGTCTCCGCCGCACGCGACCTTGCTCGGATCCTGACGCCCGGCACCCGGGTTTGCCTGACGACTCACGTGAACCCGGACGGGGACGGGCTGGGGAGTGAAGTCGGGCTCGTCCATCTGCTCAAGGCCGTCGGAGTCGACGCCACCATCGCCAATCCCACGCCGACGCCACCCCGGTTCGAGTTCCTGTTCCGGGATTTGCCCAAGGTCGATCGGAGTCGCGAAGCGGTGAAGGAACTCCGGCGGGCCGATGTCATCGTGGTCCTCGACATCAGCGACCTCGACCGGCTCGGCATGCTGGCCGAGACGGTGAGAACGCGGGGCGTACCGGTGGGCTGCATCGACCACCACGTGAGTCCGGGCAGGCTGCCCGACGGGCCGCGCTACCTCGATCCTTCTGCCGCCGCGACCGCCGAACTGATCGTCGAGATCGCGATGGCCAACGAGTGGCCCCTGTCCCAGGCGGCTGCCCGGGCGCTCTACGTCGGGATTCTGACCGATACCGGCGGGTTCCGGTTCAGCAACACCCATCCTCACACCCTCCGGATCGCCGCCGAACTGCTCGACCGGGGGATCGATCCCGAGGCGATCTATCTCGATGTTTACGCGGGAGCGCCCGAGGGACGGGTCAGGCTTCTGGCCGAGGCGCTCCAGACCCTGGTGGTGGAGCCGGAGGTTGGGCTCGCGTGGATCACCGTGCCGCCCGGCGCGGTCGAGCGCCACGGCGTCACCAGCGACGATCTTGATGGCGTGGTCGAGCATGCCCGTTCGATCTCCGGGATCAAGATGGCTTTGCTCTTCCGCGAGATCGCCCAGGGTCGGATCAAGGTGTCGCTCCGTTCGGTGGGCGACGTCGATGTGGCCCGGTTCGCCAAACCGTACGGTGGTGGCGGTCACACGAAGGCCGCCGGCCTGTCGGTCGAGGGCCAGTTGGCCGACGTCCAATCCACCATCCTGACCGCCGCCCGGCAATACCTCACCGCAGGCATGTTTCATCTCTGAAACGTTTCAATTGTTGACGTTTTGAGTCTTCCATCGTACTATGCTGGCCGAGGCATACACGCGGAGACGCCAGTGGAACTGAAACGAGAAATCATTCGCGGTGCGGGCCCCGTGGCCGTGCTCCAACTCCTCAAACGTCGAGACATGTACGGCTACGAACTCGCCGAGTTGCTGACCCAGCGATCGGACGGGGTCCTCGCCCTCGGGCAGTCCACCCTCTATCCGCTCCTCTACAACCTCGAAGCCAAACGCCAGGTGGAAAGCCGCTGGGTGGAACTCCCGTCCGGCCGCCGGCGACGGTACTACAAGCTCACCGACCAAGGCGTGGCGGTGCTGGAACAACGCCGCGCGGAGTGGCAGGAGCTCTTCCAGGCGATGATCGGGCTCGGGCTTGTCACGCCGATCGGGCAGGAGGCCTGACATGACCAACCACGATCGCGAGAACTTCAGCGGCCGGATGGACCGGATTCAGGTCGAGCAACTGGCGCGGAAGGCGGGGCTCCCCCAGCTGCTGGCGGCACGGGTGGCCGAGACCGTGACCGCGGCGGGGCTGGCCGACGACCGCCGGGAAGAAGTGTTCCGGGAACTGGTGGCGCACTTCGAGGACGGCCTGGCGTCGGGGGGGACGCCGGAACAGTTGCTGGAGGCCTTCGGCGACGGCAAACGGACGGCCGCCATGATTCGCGAGGCCAAGCGGGTGGTCACACCGGAGTCGTTAGGCGGGACCGGGGAACGGGATTCCCGGCTTTCGCGGATCGGGCGGGATGCCCGCTACGCGGTCCGGCGGCTCATGGCCCGCCCGGCGTTCACCGGGATTGCGGTCCTGTCGCTCGCGCTCGGCATCGGCGCCAACAGCGCCATGTTCACCCTCATCAACGACGTCATCCTGCGGAAGCCGCCGATCAGCCATCCCGAGCAGCTGGTCGAGATCTACCGCAGCGATCCCAATTTCCGGTGGAACGTCTTCTCGGAACCGGATGTGGCCGATCTCCGCCGCGGCGCCACGGCCCTCGACGGCATCGCCAGTTCCAAGATGTCGTTTGCGCCCTACGAGGCGGGCGGGCGGACCCTCAAGCTCACGACCGAACTCGTGTCCGCCGAGTATTTCCAGGTGCTGGGGCTCCGGCCGGCGCACGGCCGTCTGATCGAGCCGGCCGATGCGCCGGCACCTGGCCTGGGTGCCGTGGTGGTCTTGAGCGACCGATTCTGGCGCAAGGCGTTCGGCGGGGACCCGTCGATCGTCGGGCGGCCGATCCGGCTCAACGGGGCAAGCTATGACGTGCTCGGGATCCTTCCGCCGGAGTACACCGGCCGTTTCCGGGCCATCCGGACCGATATCTACCTGCCGGTCATGATGGTTGACCGGTTCGA
>JAYUZK010000281.1:0-7939 GCA_043751835.1 Gemmatimonadota bacterium
TCAGGGCCATCGCCGCCAACGCCGGATCCGCCAGGCCGGCCGGAGTGGTCAGGGCCGAGTCGAGTCGCCAGGCCCGGGCGAAGGGATGCCCCTTCGCCATCGTGAACCACTGCTGAACCCAGGCCTCGAACAGCACGGCCCCCCGGCTCTCCGCATCCGTGTTGCGATCCCACTTGTCGAGCACGTCGGCCGCCCGCCGGGCATCCGCGTCCCCGCGGGAGCGCGCCGCCGCCAGCAGATCCCCGAGCACCCGGTCGGCGAGGCCCATGTGGGTCGAGTGTTTGTACTGAACCAGCTCTTCCAGCGTGACGCTGCTGTCCGACAGCTGCAGCGCCGCGGATCGCTGCGGCCGGAAACCCATCTCGCGCGGCGATACATAGGCAGGGAATGAGTCCGGACTGAACACCAGCGGCCACGATACGGTCCACGGCGGATCGTTCGCATTCTGGAGCCAGCCGGTGGGCGGGTCCATCAGGTGTGGCAACTGCTCGTACGGCAACATGTCGTTCCAGATCAGGGCCGAGCTGTCGCCCCGCACCGGGCCGGTCCAGTAACCGAAGTCGCCGCGGGAGCGCTTCGGCGTCTTTCCGCCGAAGAAATAGTAGATGTGGCCGTCCTGGCTCGCCGCGATGATGTTGAAGAATGGCACGTGGTCCTGCTTCACGATGCCTTCGAATTCCGCCATCGACTTGGCGCCGGCCATTTGCCACCACTGCTCGGAGCCATTGGGATCGTCGAGCCCGGCCACCCGAACGGCGAGGGCCGTCCTGGCGTCCTCCTGGTACACCGGCCCCTGGACCGATTCCTTCACCACCAGCGTGTCGCTCCGTTCGCCGGCTGGGGTCTTCACCTTGATCACTTCGGTCCGGGTGGCAAAGGGCTTTTCGGCGCCATCGAGCAGATAGCCGGCACCCTTCTTGGTCAGGCGGTAGACGTCGGCGCCGTCCTGGGTGTTCACCGTGTGGGACCAGCCCACGTAGTCGTTGAAACCGATGGCGAGCGTCGGGAACCCCACCAGCGCGACGCCGTAGAAGTTCCGGTCGGGCGTGACCTGCTCGGCCTCGAAGAAGAGGTAAAGGTCGTACCAGCCGAGATGCGGGTTCCCGAGCAAGAGCGGATTGCCGGATGCGGACCGTTTGGCGCTGATGGCCCACATGTTGGACCCGGGCCGGACGTCGTTGTTCATCGTCTTCGGCAGGTCCACCTGGCCGAAGAACATGAAGAGAAAATTGATGACCTTCTGCCCATGGGCCAGCACGTCCTGCGCCGACACGGGCAGCACCACCTTCATGCTGTCCGCGATCTTCTCCGGGTGCTCGGCCGCGTACTGGTTGATCCCGGCGGCAAACGCGTCGAGATCGGCCCGGTAGCCTGGATTGATCGCTTGGTACCATTGGGCGGCGCGGCCCGGAATCCCCATGGTGCGAACAAAACGATCGGTCCGGAGGTTCGATTCACCCCAGTATTCCGAGGCCCGGCCCCGCGCCTCGGCATACAGCTTGAGGATCAGGTTCCCGTGCGCTTCCATCTGGGCGTATCCGAACGCCTTGAAGGCCTGGGCATCGGTGGGTGCATAGATGTGGGGCACGCCCCACTTGTCCCAGAGGATTTCAGTCGTGGTCGGCGCGGACTTGGCACAGGCGGCGAGCCCGAGCAGGGCGACGGCAAGGAATCGAGTCATTCTGGCCATTGGTGATCCTTGAATTGTTCGCGTAGTACCTTCTTGTCGAACTTGCCGACGCTGGTCTTCGGCACCCCTTCGATGAACACGACATCGTTGGGAAGCCACCAAGTGGCAAACCGATCCTTGATCGAGGCAATGATCTCGCCGGCGGTGAGCTTCATGCCTGGCTTGGGGACGACGCACGCCAGCGGCCGTTCCTGCCATTTCGGATGGCTGATGCCCACCACCGCGGCTTCCAGCACGCCGGGGTGCATCATGATGGCGTTCTCGAGTTCGACGCTCGAAATCCATTCCCCGCCACTCTTCACGACGTCCTTGGTCCGGTCCACCAGCTGCAGGTAACCCTCCGCATCGATATTCGCCACGTCACCGGTCCGGAACCAGCCGTCCTGGAAGGCTTCGGCGTTCCGAGCGTCCTTGTAGTACGCGCTGACGATCCAGGGGCCACGAACCTGGAGTTCGCCGAACGCAACCCCGTCGTGCGGCAGCTCCTTCCCCGCTTCGTCCACGATCCGGATCTCGACGAACGGCGCCGGGATACCCTGCTTCAAGCGGTAGCCCAACTCCTCGTCGGCCGGGAGCAGTTGCAGGTGCGGCTTGACGATGCCGAAGGTACCGAGCGGCGTCGTTTCGGTCATGCCCCAGGCATGGGTGATCCAGACGCCGAAATCGCGTCGAAAGCCCTCCATCAGCGACCGGGGACAGGCCGAGCCGCCGACCGTGATCCCCTTGAGGGACGACACGTCATGCTTGTCTCGATTGGCCTTGAGGTAGGTGTAGAGCGCCCCGATGATCGTCGGGACGCCTCCGATGAACGTCACCCGCTCGTTCTCCATCAGCTCCGCCACGTCCTGCGGCTGCAGGAACTGACCCGGCCAGATCATCTTGGCGCCCACCATGACCGCCGCGTACGGAAGCCCCCAGGCATTGGCGTGAAACATGGGCACGATCGCGAGCATCGAGTCGACCGCTCTGAGGCCCATCATGTCGGCGCCGACCTGCGCCATGGTGTGCAGGACGATCGCGCGGTGGGAGTACAGCACGCCCTTGGGGTTGCCGGTGGTGCCCGACGTGTAGCACATCGCCGCGGCCGAGTTCTCGTCGATGGCCGGGTAGCCCCGCATCGGGTCGGCCGACGCGATCAGTTGCTCATAGTCGTGCCCCATCGCGGGATCGACCGGCTTCCCGTCATCCGGAATGACGATCACGTGTTTCACGAACGACAGTTGCGGCCGGATCTTCTGGAAGAGCGGCAGCAGCGTCGCGTCCACGCAGACCACCGAGTCCTCGGCATGGTTGGCGATGAACACCAGCTGATCCGGAAAGAGCCGGACGTTCAGGGTGTGAATGACCGCCCCCATGCAGGGCGCCGCGAAGTACAGCTCGAAATGGCGGTAGGAGTTCCAGGCGAACGTCGCCACCCGATCGCCCGGCTTCACGCCCAGCGTCGTGAGGGCGGTCCGGAGGCGATCGACCCGTTCGACGTAGTCCTTGTACGTATACCGATGCATCCCGGCGGGCGTCCGGCTCACGATCTCCTGTCGGCCATGCAGCAGGCGGGCCCGTTCGAGCAGGTTGGGCAGGGTGAGCTGCCAGTCCATCATCAGACCTTGCATGGGGTCTCCGGTCAGAGTCCTATTGTTTGGCGAACGCTTCCGCGTCGCGGAGCATGCGATCGAGCGTCGAACGGTCCAGCAACCTTCCCCGCACCACCACCGTCCGGATGGCACTTGCGTTACGAATGTCCTTGAGCGGGTCGGCGCCAAGCAGCACGACGCTCGCCAGCTTGCCGGTTTCGATCGTGCCGCGGTCGTCCTTGTTCATGGCCTGGGCGGCGTTCCGGCTCGCGGCCTGAATCGACTCGAGCACCGGCGTCGGTCCCGTCGATCAAGGTGACGGGTTCGATCGCGATCGGAGAGAACCAGCACGCCGCTTCGGATCACGGCTTGTCCCAGGCTCCGACCGGCTTGGTATCACGCCGGTACATCTCGGGGACGTACCACCAGGCGTCGCCGTACTTCTTCTGGGTCGGCCAGATCTCGTCCAGCGAGTTCGCGTCGTACAAAGTGCCGGCCTTCATGACGTACTGGATGTTGGCGGTATTCCGGATGTTCTCGAGCGGGTTGCCGTTCAAGACCATGAGGTCGCCCACCTTGCCAACCGTGATCGAGCCGAGGTCCTTGTCAAGGCCGAGGAAAGTGGCCCCGTGCATGCTGGCGATCTCGAGCGCCGTCATGTTGCCGGCCGCCTTGGCCGCCATCCAGACATCCCAGTGGGACCCGAGCCCCGGCTGCTGGCCGTGCGACCCGATCGCGGTGTAGCCGCCGGCCGCCACGAGGTCGGCGATCTGCTGCGACACGATGTCCTTCGAATAGTCGGTCTCCGGCCGCATGATGAAGCGCCGGGTGTGCGGAATCAGCTGGCGCCACGGAATCCAGTGTCCCTGTTTTGGGTCGAGCCAGATCGGGCTTTCCTGCCAGAAGTACTCCTCGTTCCACCCGCCGAAGCCGCTTACCAGCGGCGTGTGGGAATAGAAGTACCGGCTTTTGGCCAGGAAGGTGATGAAATCCTTGTAGAGCGGTGACTGCACCGTGAGGTGCTCCCCCCCGGTATGGCCATCCATCACCATGCCCAGCTTGTGGTTCAAGTCGTCGCTGCCCTCGGCGGTCACCTGGAGGCCAAGCTCCCGGGCGGCGTCCACCGACCATTGGCGCTGCTGCCGGGTCGGCTGGAGGTACTGTTTGAGGAGCATGGCGCCCCAGGACATCCGCCGCTTCACTTCTTTCAACGCGATGTCGCGACTCGTCACGTCGTTGGTGCCCGGCCCGTCGCCGTTGGTCAGCGCCTCGGCCACACTGAACACCCGGGGCCCGATCGTCTCCCCCGCCTCGATCATCTCGGCCGTCGGGAAGGCCGCCACCGACGAGGTGGAGGGATCGCTGGTGGTGGTGACGCCGTAGGCCAGGTAGATCGCCGATTCGAAATTGTGTTTCGGCATCATCCCGAAGTGCTCGCGGTGATGGTGCGCGTGCATATCCACCCAGCCCGGGATGATCGTCTTACCGGAAACGCTGACCACCTTCTCGACCCCGCTGGTGCTGCACGACCCGACGCAGATGATCCGTCCCGCCTTGATCACCACGGTGCCGCTGGGGATCACCTTCTTGTTGTCGAGCGTCACGATCCGGGCGCCGGTCAGTGCGATCGATCCCTTCGGAATGGCCCGGGGACTCGTGAGCTTGACGGTGACCGTGTCGGTCTTCTTCGTGACCACGTCGTAGCTGAAGAACTTGTCGGCACTGGCGAAATCCACGACGGACGGCGAGCGCCATCGAGGGTAGAGCCCGCCTTCCGTCGAGAGCGGCGTGGAGTTGAATGCCCCGCCGGCCTTGGCGATGAGCGGCACCTGGTCGCCCGCTCCGGCGATCGGGAGCGGCGCCAGGTAGACGTTCGACCCCTGGTTGTACGCCACCCATTTCCCGTCGGGCGAGACCACCGCGTCCTCGGAGTTCCGCACGTTGGCCAGCACCCGCCGGTCGGTCCCGTCCAGCCGGACCGACGCCACTTCGACACCGCCGAGCGGCCGCCCGCCCTGACCCTGGCCGAACGACTTGGCCACCGCGTAGTAGAGCCGGCCGTCGGCGCCCACGCTGGCCCGCAGCTCCGCCACCCCAAACCGGCCGCCTGCCCCCGAAATCTGGACGATATCGGTTTCGGTCCCGCCCGCCGCCGGAATCCGGATCAGGTCGAAGTATCCGTTGCGCGACAGGCTCGAGCCCCGCGCGGTGGCTCCCGACCCCCGCGCCACGACGATCTCGCGGCCGTCCGGCGTCCAGGCCGGATTCAGGTACTCTCCCGGCTCCCGGGTCAGCCGTTCCGGCGCGCCCCCTGAGGCGGCCACCCGCCAGACCGCGCCGAGATTGCCGTCATCCACCGTGGTGAACGCGATCCACTTCCCGTCCGGCGACCAGGCGGGCTGGAACTCGAGTGGCTCGAACCCGGCGCCCGTCAACCGGCGCGGCGTCCCGGCGGGAAGAGCCCTCAGGTAAATCCGCCCCAGCGCCTGAAACGCCAGGGTCCGCCCGTCGGGTGACGCGCCGGCCCAGCGGATGAACCGGACGTCGAACGGCCCGTCGGACAGCTGCTTCTTGACCCAGACCTGCTCCGACATCACCCGGTGAACGCGGGCACTGAACGGGATCGTGGCCACCTGGCCGGTCGCCACATCCACCCGGCGGATCCGCCCGCCCTGATGGAGCACGATGCTCTTCCCGTCCGCCACCCAGCGATAGCCCGGGTATGTCCCGTTGATCGGAATGCTTTCCTCAGCCATGTCCATTTCGACCGGGTCCATGAGCAGGCGCTCGGTGCCGAGACGGAGGTCGCGGATCCAGAGCGCGGAGCGGGGCCCGAATTTCTGACCCTTGTATTCAAGGGTTCCGCCCGGAACCTTCCGCATGAACGCCAGATATCGGCCGTCGGGGCTGGGCTCCGCCGCGTAGGCGCCGCCGCTGGTGCCCCGATCCTGCTGAGCCGCCTCACCCGCCGTGATCGGGCGGACCTCGCCGGTCTTGAGATCGTATCGGTGAATCTGGATCGTGCCCTTGAGCACGTCCTCCTGCCCCCAGAAGCCGGTCGGCTGCGCGGTGTACACGTCGTAATAGACGTAACGGCCGTCCGCGGAGGTGGTGGGCCGGGCCGGCATCCGGCCAGCCACCCCCTTCACGATCTCCACCCCGGTGCCGCCGTCCCGGTGGTACATCACCAGCGAACGGCCGATCCCCGCCTGCTTCGCGACAATGATGTACTGCCCGTCGGCGGTCCAGACCGGGTTCCGCATCGAATTCACCGGATCGACTCCAGCCGGCCGCGGATTCTTCCCGTCCGCGTCCATGATCCAGAGGTTGTTCTGCCCCTTCCGGTCCGAGATAAACGCGATGGTCTTCCCGTCGGGCGAAAACCGGGGGTGGTAATTCACCGCGATCCCGCTCGACTCCGTCAGACACTCGGCCGTGCCGCCGGTGGCCGGCATCCGGTAGATCTGGCTCAGGAGGTCGAAGACGATCCATTTCCCGTCCGACGACACGTCGAGCGACGTCCAGGTGCCCTGGTCGGTCGTGAAATCAATTTCCCGGGTCTTTCCACGGGGCTTGGTCACGTCCCAACCGGTGTCCGCCGGGGCCTGACCAGCCGCCTGGGCCACCGGAAGGGCCAACACGGCGAGGGCGGCCCAACAGCGCCAGCCGTTTCGGGGAATGGATCGCATGGTGTACTCCTCAGGAAGGAAGAAGGCCGGACCGGCGGGAAATTCTCGCGATTTCACACCAAAGCGCAAGGACTACCCTGCGCCACGCCTCGACCCTGTTCCTGATCCGCGCCGTGTCGACTGACACCCGCCAAAGAAAAAGGGGCCGCAACCGCACGGCCCCTCCTTCCACACCCAAACGGCCTCGATCAGGCGCCGTTCTTTTCCTTGGTCGGCGTCGGCCAGCAGGTGGTCGTGCCGTAGAGATCGCCGGTGAATTCGTTGGAGATCTTGGTCGAGCCCTGAGCGCCCTTCCACGGCAGATTCCGCCGCAGCAGGTCGTTGAGCCGGTGGCCGCCCTCGAACGCCAAGACCGCCTGGCGCTCTTTCAGAATGATCGTCACCGCGGCCGCCGTGCTGCCGGCTGCGAGCGGGGGCAGACTGTCACCCGCCCGACCCGCGTTCACCAGCGCCATGGCGCCCGCCACGTTGCCGGTTTCCGCCAGACCTTCAGCCTGAATGAGCCGCGCCTCCACGCCCGAGGCCAAACGGATTGGCGAATTCAGCGCCGCATACTTCGAGGTCTGCCACGACCGGATCGGCGGATTGAAGGAGCCGTGGCCCGTATCGAAAACTTTGGTACGCGGATCGCTCGCGGCGCCACCCGGCCGGTACGCCTGGGCGATGGTGTGGAACGCGTTCGACGTGAAGTAGTAGTACATCTTGTTGTACCGCCGTGAAGTCTCGGTGCCCCGGTCGGCGTTCTTGAGGTAGCCGACCGGCACCTGCGCCGCGACCGACGCGGCCTCCGCGTACTTCTTCAGATCGAGCTTGGTGCGGGCCAGGCCGACCCGGGCCAGGTTCAGCATGTCGGTGTTGCCCGCCGCCTGGGCCGCAGCCACCGCTTCCGTGAATTTGGTCTCCGCCAGGACGAGCGCCGCAGTCGGGGGCTGAATCGCCCCTTTGTCGAAGGCCACGGCACAGAAACTCTCGCCCATGAAGAGGTAGGG
>JAYUZK010000282.1:0-4573 GCA_043751835.1 Gemmatimonadota bacterium
TTGCCTCCGTTGTGATGGTGGGGGACCCGGTTGTCCCCGCCGAGGTCGTTGTGGCTTCGGTCTTTGTCGGCCCGAGGGTCCCGGATTTCTCACCGACAATCCAGGGCAATTCGCCAAGGAGTCGTGATGCCGGTTTCGTCGATGCTGCCAGCGATTGCAGGTGACCCACGGGAGGCGCCGCTTTGTCGGCGCCCGTGACCACCGCGGCTTGGCTCTCGGACCCGAAGAAACGTGAGCCGAGCCAAAGACCGCGGGCGCTGGATGCCCGCGGTCTGGCCACGATGCATCACATTCTGGTGCAGCTGGCCGAGATCGGCAGCCGTCCCCGGTTTGCCGAGGTGTGCCGGGCCTTCGGCGATATCGTCTGGTGCGATGATCTCGATGACCTGGTCGCCCGGTCCGCCGCCCGTGAGGCGCTCGCGGCCGTCGTTGACCTCGGGGACCGATACGGGGCCTCGTCGGCCTCGGCGGTCGCGGCGATCCGGGCCCGGCGGCCCGATCTCCCGATCGTTCTCTGGTGCGACCGGGGTGAGGCCGCTGATCAGATCACCGGCCTCCTCGTCGCCGGGGTGTCCGCGGTCGTGTTCCGCGATGAGTCCGAGCTGGAGCGCCGGCTGCTCTCCAATCTCACCCGGGCCAGCGACGTCGCCTTCCAGCAGCTCACCGATCAGGCGCTCTATCGCCGGGTGCCCAGTCCGTTCATTCCGGTGGTGCGATACTGTCTCGACCACGCGAGCAGCCTGCCGCGGGCCGAGGTGATCGCCCGGTCGGTGGGGGTGTCGCCCAGGACATTGGCGACCCAGCTCCGCCGGGCCGGCATGCCGCCCGTGGGCGTCTTGGTGACCTGGAGCAAGGCCCTGGTCGCGGCCTACCGCCTGGAAAAGAGCACCGAGTCGGTGGCGGTGATCGCGCGGTCGCTCGGGTTCTCGTCGGGGTCGGCGCTTCGGCGCTTGTTCAAACGGTGCGCCAATGAGTCGCCGCAGGTGCTTCGGGCCCCGGGCGGTTTTGGCTGGGTACTCCGGTGCTTCGAGCGGTTCTTGTCCAAGGGCCGGCGGTAGGGAGGGCAACCGCGGGGCTTGTGCGGGGGCGCGGCGGCGCTTTGCTTGGTCCGCCGCCCGGTACTGGCGCGACCAGGGCCGGGCCGGGTTCCGCCGGGTTTTGGCGAATGTCGCCATTGCTGTCGGTGGTATTCTGCCGGGGATCGGGGGGAGTTTTACGCGGTTCGGTCACGTCGAGGTGCTGTCCGTGACCGAGTTGATTGGCCTCGTGCTGATCTTCTCTGGCTATCCGATGATTACCCGCGACGCGGGGTCCACGATTCATCAGGCCGTTCGGGCCGGCGCCGAGGCCTGAAGCAAGAGGGGCAGGAGAACTGGTTGGCGCTCCGCCCCTCACCTTCGCCGGGCATCGGATCACACGTCGAGGTTCGAGACGTAGCGGGCGTTCTGCTCGATAAACACCCGGCGCGGTTCCACTTCGTCGCCCATCAATTCCTCGAACAGGCGGGAGGCTTCGACCACGTCCTCGAGCGTAACCCGGTGGATGGTCCGTTTCTCCGGGTCCATCGTGGTGTGCCAGAGCTGGTCCGGGTTCATCTCGCCGAGACCCTTGTAGCGCTGGATGTTGACGTTGCCCTTCCCCTCGGGGCCGGCGAGCCGTTTGGCGTACTCATCCCGCTCGGCCTCGTTGTAGGCGTAGAACTCTTCCTTTGCCCTGGCGACCCGATAGAGCGGCGGCTGGGCGATGTAGACGTAGCCCGCGTCGATCAGTTCGGGCATCTGCCGGAAGAAGAACGTCAGCAGCAGCGTCCGAATGTGGGCGCCGTCCACGTCGGCGTCGGTCATGAGGATGATCTTGTGGTATCGGGCGTCGTCGAGACTGAAGTCGTCCTTGACGCCGGTTCCGATCGCCGTGATCATCGCCCGGATTTCCTCGTTGCCGAGAATCTTGTCGATCCGGGCTCGCTCGACGTTCAAGATCTTGCCCCGGAGCGGGAGGATTGCCTGGAAGGAGCGGTTCCGGCCCTGTTTGGCGCTGCCGCCGGCCGAGTCGCCCTCGACGAGGTAGATCTCGCACAGGGCCGGGTCATCGAGGGAACAGTCCGCCAGCTTGCCCGGCAGGACGGCGTTCTCGAGGCCCGACTTCTTCCGGACCAGGTCCCGGGCCTTCCGGGCGGCCTCGCGAGCCCGGGCGGCGCCGACCGACTTTTCAATGATCGCGCGGGCTACCGCCGGGTGCTCTTCGAGATAGTTGCCGAGGTGCTCGTTAATGACCGTCTTGACCACGCCCTCGACCTCCGAGTTGCCGAGTTTGGTCTTGGTCTGCCCCTCGAACTGTGGCTCCTTCACCTTGACGTGCAGGATGCACGTCAGCCCCTCGCGAATGTCCTCCCCTGAAAGGGTGAAGTCTTCCTTCTTGAGGTGCCCGCCCTTCTTGGCGATGTCGTTGATCGTCCGGGTGAGCGCCGCCCGGAACCCGGTCAGGTGGGTGCCGCCTTCGTGGGTGTTGATGTTGTTCACGAAGGTGAAGGTGTTCTCGTTGTAGCCGTCCTCGTACTGCAGCGCCAGATCCACGTCCACGTCGTTGGACGTCGCGGAGAACGCCACCGGCTTGGGATGAATCGGCTTCTTGTTCCGATTCAGCCACTCGACAAACTGGATCAACCCACCCTTGGCGAAGAACGTCTCATCGTGGGCCGGGCTCTTCCGTTCGTCCCTGAGCGTGATGGTGACGCCCTTGTTGAGGAACGCCAGCTGCCGGAGCCGGTCTGCCAGCGTGGAGTAGTTGTACTCGAGGACCGTGAAGATCTCGGGGTCCGCCTTGAAGGTGACCGTGGTGCCGGTGCCCTTGGCTTTGCCCACCACCGTGAGCTTCTTGGTGGTCTGACCCCGAACGAAGGCCATCTGGTGCCGCTTGCCGTCCCGATCGACGAAGACCTCGAGCTTTTCCGAGAGCGCGTTCACCACCGACACGCCGACCCCGTGAAGCCCGCCCGACACCTTGTAATTCGACTTGTCGAACTTGCCCCCGGCGTGGAGCACCGTGAGGGCGAGCTCAACGCCCGGGATCTTCTCGGTGGGATGGATATCCACCGGGATGCCGCGGCCGTTGTCGGTGACGGTGATGGCGTTGTTCTCGTGAATCGTGACGGCGATCGCGTCACAATAACCGGCGAGGGCTTCGTCAATCGAGTTGTCCACCACCTCGTAGACCAGGTGGTGGAGCCCGTTCTCGCTGGTCGACCCGATGTACATGCCGGGGCGTTTGCGGACGGCCTCCAAGCCCTTGAGCACCTGGATGCTGTCGGCACCGTAGTCGCCGATGCCGTTGGTCTCGCCGTTGCCGTTCGGTTCCTTGGCCATTGATCTCGATTTGTCAGCGGTGAAGCGGGTGGCGCGCCGGCCCCGATTTCCCCCTCCCGGCCCCCTGCAAAAATAGCCGGGGATGGGGGTGTTTCGGGAGCGCTGCGGGAGCCTTGGGCGAGCCTATCCGCCGCCCCCCCTCCCGCTTAAGTTTGGCCGCCAGCCGGGGGTGGTCCCGGCCTGTTTTCAACCGCGGGAGCCCCATGGAAGAACCGACCGCCGAGCGGAAATCGGATCTGACGGATGTGATCGGTCAACGGCTGTTCAAGGCCCGAACCGTGATCATCACCGGTGAGATCAATCAGCGTCTGGCTGCCGGAGTCACGGGCCAACTGCTGGCCCTCGCCGCCGACTCGACCGATCCGATCACGATCTACATCAACAGCCCGGGCGGCCACGTCGAGTCGGGCGATATGATCCATGACCTGGTCCGATACATCGCCCCCAAAGTTCGGATGGTGGGTACCGGGTGGGTGGCGAGCGCTGCGGCCCTGATCTTCGTGTCGGTGCCGCGGGAGGACCGGATCTGCCTTCCCAATACCCGTTTTCTCCTCCATCAGCCGGCCGGCGGGACGGGCGGGAGTGCGTCTGACATCGAGATCGAGGCCCGGGAAATTCTCCGGATGCGAGATCGGCTGAACCGGCTGTTCGCCCGTCAGACCGGGCAGACCCTCGAGCGGATCGAGGAGGACACCCATCGAAACTTCTGGCTCACCGCCGACGAGGCAATTGCCTACGGGATCGTGGGACGGATCATCCAGAGCCAGTCGGAGCTTGGCTGACCCCGGCTACCGGTCGCGGTCGAGGTCGAGCGACATCCCGTTGATGCAGTAGCGGAGCCCGGTGGGCCGGGGGCCGTCGGGGAAGACGTGGCCGAGGTGACCGCCGCAGCGGGCGCAATGGACCTCGGTGCGGCGCATGCCGTGGCTCTGATCCGTGGTCTCCTCGACGGCCTCCCCGGAGGCCGGCGCCGTGAAACTGGGCCACCCCGACCCCGATTCGAATTTCGTGCTGGCGTCGAACAAGTCGGCGCCGCACCCGGCGCAGCGGTACATGCCCCGGTCATGACAATCCCAATACGCCCCGGTGAAGGCCTGCTCGGTCCCCTGCTGCCGGAGGACCCGGTACTGGTCGGGGGTGAGGTGGGCCCGCCACTCGGCGTCGGTCTTGGGTTGGCGATCGGTCATGGCGCGGTCCTTCCTCTGGTCGGG
>JAYUZK010000283.1:0-14833 GCA_043751835.1 Gemmatimonadota bacterium
TCGACGCTCCCCAAGAAAGAGTTTTCGTTGGCCCTGCCACACCCAAGATCGAACCGCCCTCTGGGCGGAGACTTTGTGAATTAGTTCACAAGTATAGAATGTTTGAAGGCTGAACTCCAGTACCTACCTTCAGGCGATGTCCATTCCCCCCTCCTGTCGTTCGGTCGGCCCGCAGTGCCGGGCGCTCGCCGTTACCCTGAGGGTGGCCGGTCTGGAGGCGGGTGATCCGAAGTCCGGGGACCACGAAGCCACCTGGCTGCTCGGCCACACCGAGCGGCTTCGGTTCGGTCAATTGGAGCGTCGCGGAACAGCGCTTTTTGTCGACGCGACGATCGGCATTCCGTGCCGCTACGCCTCAGTGTCCGGTTCCGAGGTCCAGTGCCAGGCACACGGATTCGGGGGCTCGGTTCGGATGGCCGGGGAGGCCCCGCAGCCTCGTTGGCAGGGACCTGACGAAGCGATCCTGGTCGAGGGGGGCGTCCCGCAAACTGTCAGACTTCCCCCAGCTCGCCCCCCCGGGCCTGCCAGCCTGCCAGTCGTTCAGGACAACCCCTGTGCGACCGCTCGATGCCGAACCGCCGACAACCGGCTGGGGGCTGCCTGCTGTCGAGACCTCCAGCTGACCATCCTGTGCGATGCATCCGACCAGGCCTTGGAATCCCTGGTTCGGTCGCGCAAGCCACCGCTCCTTTGCAAGGTTGAGCGGGAGGACGAGACTGCGCTTGGAGTCGAGATCATTTCGGCGTGCGGATATCTCAACGATGATGCCGTCTGCAGCCTGCACGGCCGAGACCGGCCGGACGGTCGATCGGCCAAGCCGGACCTTTGCTTCGATTGGCCTGGGGCAGGCGACCACTACCATTCCGGCTGCGCCTTCAAGCCCAAGATCATCGATAACGCTCATTCCCACAATGCTTTACATGAGGTTTGACCAAACGAGCTTGGGCCCAGGCCGGAAATGTGCAAGGTTTGCCGGTTGGTCCGTCCTAGAGGTTTGTCGGTGACGCACACCCAAGGGGGACAGTCGGCATGACCGACGATTTGGAGCGCCTCTACAAAACCACGTACACCGCAGTCGTGCGGTTCCTATACCGAAAGGTGTGGGACGCTGACCGTGCGGAGGACTTGGCTCAGGAGGTTTTCATTCGAGCCATGGCCCACCGGCCCGAAAAGCCGCGCGCATGGGTGTTCGCGGTGGCGGCCAATCTGGCTCGTGATGAGGCGAGGTCGGCAATTCGGCGCCGGAAACACCTCACCCTGCTCAGTGCCGATCCCCTGCCAATGTCCACGCCCGAGCCACCCGCCGATGAGCAACTCGAAATCGACGAGCGGAAAGAACATGTCAATCAGGCGCTCGCGACCCTGTCAGATCGGGACCGCGAGGTATTGTTGTTGTGGGACGCCGGGATGAGCTACCCCGAAATCGCCGAACAGACCGGACTCGCCCTAGGCGCCATCGGCACCACACTGGCCCGGGCTCGCAAGCGACTGTTGGATGCGTATGACCGGATGGAGGTCGACAGGTCCCGTGCGGCACATTCCTGAGGAGGAACTCCACGCCTACCTCGACCAGGCTCTGTCCCGGTCGCAGTGCGTTGAAATCGAGTGCCATATCGCCGAGTGCCGGACTTGCGAGCAGGTGCGCAGCCGGGTTGCTGCGGTGCGTGACCGAACCACGGCCCTGTTGGCCGACGCCGCGCCCCCCCGGACGATCCAGATTCCGCCGTTCGAGCGGTTGGTGGCGCGGCACGAGGCCAGACGCACCGCGGGCGCCTGGGTCGGCCGAGCCCGGCGGGGGGCGCTGTTGGCGGCGGGCCTCGCCGTCGCCGTCGGTGTCGGCTGGTTGTCGCGCGGCTGGATCGGAGCTGAACGAACGGTCGGCGCGGACGGATCAGTTGCTTTCCGGCCCTCGCTCGCCCTTGCCGAACCAGAGCTGGCGGGAGGTCCGACCCCAACGGATGGGTCCGCCGCACGGCCGACCGAGCTGGACCGAAGTCCGGTCGAACAACGCGCCATGGGCCGCTCGCTGTTTCGGGTCGACCGTTCCAGCATACCCGACGGTATCGTGCAGGTGAACGCGGTTGCCGCGGACGATGAGAGTCTGTCGTTCGACGGGCTGTGGCAGACGGTCGACGCGCAACGGGCGGCGGCGGAAACCGGCGGCAACCTACCCCGGATCGAAGGCTTGCCGATCCTCGAGATCCAGCTCCAGCGCGGCAGCAGGGACGAGCGGCCAACGGTGGTCGTCTACCAGCAGCATCCATCGGGCAGGGTGGTCCGGACCATCGAGGGACCGATGGACCGGGTCGAGGAACTGGTGGCCCGGCACTCGGCCCAGAACGTCGGCCTCCATGCCAGCCAGCCCGACCTGACGCCGCCCGACTACCTCGGGGATGGGGGTGCCGCCGCCCGCCGGGTACTCCGGATTGTCACCGTCACCGGCCTGCTTCCGGCTGATTCTCTGAACGCGCTGGCAAAAACCATCGCCCTCAAGGAATAGCCCGGACCCCGCGCCGTTTCAGGCGGGCAACTCCTTCGGGTGAGCGAAGTCCCCAGATTTCTCGTCGTGCTCCGACGATTCCCCGTGCCCACGAAGCTGTTCGATGCCAATGGTGATCTCTGCCAGACGGGGTGAGATCATCGGGAACCGCCGGGCAAAGGCGGCATAGCAGAACAGGAACAGACCCAGGAACGCCAGCGTGGGGCCGACTTCCGGAAGGCCGAAGACCGGACCGGCCTCCTTCGTCACCGACGGGACCACGAGGAGATAGCGCTCCAACCAGAGCGAGCCGAAGCTCGCGAAGGCGAACACCGCGAGGGTAAGTGGCGTTTTCTTCGCGGCCACGAACAGGAGCCCCAAGAACGGAAGCAGGAACATCCCGACGAAGACCGCGCGTCCGACCGGCATCCACGGCCCCCACAGTCGCGCGAAGACGAATCCGATCTCCTCCGGCATGTTGCCATACCAGATCACCAGGAACTGGGACCACATGAGATACGTCCAGAACACCGTGAATCCGAAGCACAGCTTACCGAGGTCGTGGCGCTGCTTCGGGCTGACCAGGTCGGCGATCCCGAGGTGATTGCGTCCATAGAGCATCGTCAGCGCAAGGAAGGTGTGGCCTCCAAGGAAGGAACCCATGAAGTACCACCCGCCGAGCAGGTTGCTGAACCAGTGCGGCTGGAGGGCCATGATGCCGTCGAACGCTACCATCGTGAACACGAAGGCAAAGAGCACCACGTAGATCGCGGCAAGCCGATTGATTCGGGCGTGCTGGGCCGACCGACTCGCCTCGGAACCGTCGAAACCCCTGGTCATGGCCTGGTACCGGACCGCCCGATCGCCCCCGACCGACCCGAGCGCCATGTGCATATCCGGCACCATGTCAGCCCTGATCAGCAGCCATCCGGTCCAGAACAGCAACCCCAGGCCGATCGCCAGCCGGGCGAACATGAACGAATGGGACAGCCAGATCGCCTTGCCGGGCGACAGCGCGTGCAACTGCTCAGTCATCGGGCCGTAGATTGGTTGGTATCCGACGGTCATGATGGCCACCAGACCGAGCAGCGAGATCACCGCAAAAAGCACGGTGGCGCCCGCGAACCGGATGATGACGCCGGACCACTTCGCGTTGGCCAACTTGTGCACGGCGGTGAGCGCCAGGCTGCCACCCGTGATGCCAGTGAAGAAGAGCCAGTTGACCTGAAAGAGGTGCCAGGCCCGGTCGGCATGGCCGCTGGTCAAGGCGTAGGCAAACAACCCCAGGCCGGCGACAGCCAGCACCAGGCCCCCCGTGAAGAACAGGTCGTACCGGCCGCCGTTCCCGCGGGTGATGATACGAGCGCGAAGTTGAGCGACGCTCATCGCTTGGCTCCTTGAGCGGCGGAGTCCGCCGCGGCGGCAGGAAGCGGCGGTGCGAGCCTGCCCTGCATCTGCCTGAGATAATTGACGACCGCCCAGCGATCGTAGGGGCGGTAGATCTTGTCGCCATATTGGGGCATCACCCCGCGACCGTATCGGATGATGCTGTAGAGGTATCCATCGGTGTAACCCTTGGCCTTGTCGGTGAGCAGCGGCAGGGCGCCGAGCTTGGCCCCCACGGGTCCTTTTCCATCCAGATCCCCACCATGGCAGGTCGAGCAGAAATTCGTGTAGAGCGTATCGCCCCGGGCGAGCGTAGCGGCCGGGTCGGTCGTCGGGTTCTTGAGGACGTTGGCCGGCAGGGTGTCGAATCCATACATCGGGGGACTCCCGGCTGGATTGCCGGTCCCCCATTCCGCCTCACCACCGGTGATCGGTACCGACCCCTTGGGCGTGTACCGAGGCACATCGGCCCGCTTGTACGGCCCCACGGCCGGAGACTTGATCATGTGGTCGAACCAGGGGACCATCTTCACCAGATCGTCCGGCGAGGGCAGCGTGTTGTAGTACCAGTTGCAGCCCGACAGGCTCCCGAGGAGCGCCAGAGCGGCGAGCGACTTACGCGCCATGTTCGGTGACCTCCTCCGAGCCGGTGCCTTCGAGGAACTGGCGAATGCCGGCCCGCTGCTCGGGCGGGCAGGGCACGAACAGGCCAATGGTGTCATCGCTGAACTCGGGCTTGAAAGGCCGCCCCTTAAGGGACTTCCGCGCGGAGAGGATGATCACCCCCGCCACGGTGCTGAGCGCGCCGAATAGGATCGTCAACTCAAAGCCGAGGACGACGTAGGGTGGAATCGCGGCGATCGGCTTGCCGCCCACCAGCAGGGGCCAATCGTACGACATCCAGATGGTCATTCCAAAACCGGCTGCGCAGCCGGTGAGGGCGCCGAGCAGGGCGAAGGCCCGGACCCAACTGACCGGCTGATCGAGGACCTCCTCGAGATGATGGTTCGGCGCGGCGGAATAGACCGTGAGATCCTGGAAGCCTTTCGACTTGAGCCCCTTGATCGCGTCGACCGCGCAGTCTTCGTACTTGAACGAGGCGAGTACTCCCGAAACGGCCTTGGACATCAGTGCGCTCCCCTCTTCCGGCGGGGCATCGGGACCATCTCCTTGAGCTCCTGGATCGCCACGACCGGGAACGTCCGGGCGAAGAGCAGGAAGTACATCCCGAACCATCCGAAGGAGCCGGCCAGGATGCCCCAGTCGGCCCAGGTCGGATTCATCTGGCCCCAGGCGTAGGGAAGGAAGTCGTTGCCCAGCGAGTTGATGATGACGAACCGCTCAAACCACATCCCGATGTTGATGAAGATCGAGATCACGAACAGCGCGGTCAGGTTGGTGCGGATCTTCTTGAACCAGAGCAATTGCGAGACGAACCCGTTACAGATGATCATCGTCCAGCCGCCCCACCACATCGGACCGAACGCCCGCATCCAGAACGTGGTCTGCTCGAACGTGTTGCCGCTGTACCAGGCGACGAAGTACTCCATCGTATAGGAGTAGAAGAGGATCGAGCCGGTCAGGAGCGTCAACTTCGAGAGGTTGTCGAAGTGATACTCCGTGATCAGATGCTCGATCTTGAGCACCTTTCGGAGCGGGATCACCAGGGTCATCACCATCCCGATACCCGAGTAAATCGCGCCGGCCACGAAATAGGGGGCGAAGATGGTGCCGTGCCACCCCGGGATCACCGACATCGCGAAGTCCCAGGACACGACGGAGTGAACCGAGAGCACCAGCGGCGTCGCAAGGCCGGCCAGGTAGATGTACCCGCGGGTATAGTGGCGCCACTGGCTATCCGCGCCGGTCCAACCGATCGAAAGGGCGCCGTAGAGTTTCTTCCGCCAGCCGCTCATCTTGTCGCGAACCGCCGCGATGTCCGGGACCAGTCCGACGATGAGGAACGTGGTCGAGACGGTGAGGTAGGTCGATATCGCGAAGACGTCCCAGATCAGTGGCGACTTGAAGTTCGGCCAGAGCCAGCGCTGGTTCGGATAGGGAAGCAGCCAGTAGAAAATCCACTGCCGGCCGATGTGGATGATCGGGAAGAGACCCGCCGTCATCACGGCGAAAACCGTCATTGCTTCGGTGGAACGATAGACCGCCGTCCGCCAAGGCGAACGGAACAGGAACAGAATCGCCGAAATCAGGGTTCCGGCGTGTCCGATACCGACCCAGAAGACGAAGGTCGTGATGTAGACCGACCAGAAGATCGGCGGGTTATACCCGGCGAGCCCCAGCCCCTCCTTGAGGAGCATGAAGAAGGTGCCAAGGCCCACGAGGAAGAGGCCGATGGCGCCGAACAGCGCCAGGTAGTATCCGCGGCTTGGTGTCTGGAGGGTGTTGACCACGTCACGGGTGATATCCGCGTGGGTCATCTTGGGCGTGTGATCATGCAGGGTCGCGGTCATGCCTCAAGCCTCCGATCCGTACTCGACACGGGCCAAGTACGTCACGGCCGGCCGGGTGTTCAGTTCCTCAAGCACGCGGTAGCCTCGCGGGTTCCTGGCCGCCTGGACCACTTTGCTCCCCGGGTCGTTGAGGTTGCCGAAGGTGATGGCGCCTGAGCCGCAGGCCTGGGCGCAGGCGGGGATGATTTCCCCGTCGGCGATCTGGCGATCCTCGAGGCGAGCCACGTTCTGGGCGCCGCGGATTCGCTGGATACAGAAGGTGCACTTCTCCATCACGCCGCGGGCCCGCACCGTAACGTCAGGATTGAGCTGGAGATTGAGGGGCTCGACAAAGGCACGCTTGGCGTAGGCGTACCAGTTGTAGTAGCGGACCTTGTACGGGCAATTGTTGGCGCAGTACCGCGTGCCGACGCAGCGGTTGTAGACCTGCCCGTTCAGGCCGTCGGCCGTATGATACGCCGCGTACACGGGGCAGACCGGTTCGCAGGGGGCCGCGTCGCACTGTTGGCACAGCATCGGGATGACGCGGGCCTTGATCGGCTCGCCGTCTTCCCCGCCCTCGAAGTACCGCTCGATCCGCATCCAGGACATTTCCCGGCCCCGTAAGATGTCCTCCTCGCCGACCCACGGAATGTTGTTCTCGGCGTAGCAGGCGGTGACGCAGGCCGAGCAGCCGGTGCAGCGGGCCAGGTCGATGACCATGCCCCACTGGGGATTGTCGAGCGCGTAGGCGCCATACTTCCGCTCGTCCAGCTGCTCGTCGCGGAATCCCTTGATCGCCTCGGCCTCGCGCTCCGGGTTGACCTCATGCTGAGGCTTGCCGACCGCCTCATAGGCCTCCTTGATGGTGAGGCCCTTGACGGCCGCAGCCAGCGGAATCGCCTCGGTAATCCCGCGCCCGAGTTCCCGGGGATTCCCCTCGGTCTTGGCAACCTTGCGGAACCGGCCGGTCTTTTCGGCCTTCACCCTGGTCGACAGATAGGGCAGGAAGCCCTGCTCGTCCTGTGCCGACAGCAGGTCAAGTGCGTTGACACCCCGGTCCTTCGCATAGCGGCCGTACTCGGTGTGCCCGAGGCCGAGTGGCATGGCCAGAACGTCCTTGCGAATGCCGGGATAGACATAGACCGATGCCTCGATCGATCCCGTTGGCGAATTCAACTTGAGGATTTCGCCTTCGCGGATGTCGAGATCCCGGGCGGTTTCCGGATTGATCTCGATCCAGGACTGCCAGGTGATCCTGGTGACCGGGTCGGGATTCTCCAGCAGCCAGGGACGATTGGCGCCGCGTCCGTCGTGGTACATCGAGCTCGGATACGGGGCAAAGATGAACTCGCCGTCGCCGTCGAGGGCGGGCTTTCCGGCCTGGATGTCGCCGGCCCCCGCCGCGAGCTTGACGGCCACCGGCGCCGGCGCGGCGTCGAAGAGGCCGCCGGCGGCGAGTGCCGCACGCCAGAAGGTGTCGAAGTCCCCGGCCGCCCGGGCTTTGGCGACGTCGGCCCAAACGGCTTTGAGATGAGTTTCGTAGGTGGGCGCGGCGAAGGCCGTTCCAACCGCTCCACCGATCTTCCGGGCTGCCTGCAGCAGCACGTCCCCGGTGGCCATGTTCCTGAACACCGGCTCCATGACCGGTTGGAGGAGGCCGCGGACGCCGGCCCGGGGCCGACTGTCGTCCCACCGCTCCAGTGCGTGGAGCGACGGGATCACCAGATCACAGGCCGCAGCGGTTTCGTCCCAGAACATCGACGTGGTCACCTTGAGCCGCACCTTGGCGAGCGCCGCCCGGAACCCACCGTTCTTCGGCAGAGTATAGAGCGGGTTCGTCTCGTGGAAGATGACGACGTCGATCTCGCCACCGTTCATCGCCTGCTCGAGCGCGAGCAAGGAGCCGTAGCCGTCGCCGCCGCCCATCCCGAAACCGAAGTGAACCGTCTTGCCGACGTTGCCGGCGACGTAGTTCAAGATGTTGACGGCGGCGCAGAGATCGGCCGCGCCCCGGTGCTGCGCCCCGACGCCGCCGGCGACCGCGAGCGACGGCGCGAAGGACACGAACTGGTCAAACAGCTTGCGAACCGTTTCCGGCGTGAGTCCAGTGTCCCGGGCCACCTTGTCGATGCCATAGGCGGCCAGCATCGGCTTGAGCTGCGCGGCATCGGCGGGCGCATCAGTCCGGGTCAACAAGACGGCGTTGGCCAGGCCCAGCGCGAGGGACACTTCCGAGCCCGGCGCCGGCGCAATCCACTGATCGGCATTCATGCCGGTCAGCGACATGCGAGGTCCGACGTAGACGAACTTGGCCATCCCCTTGGCGTCGAAGCCGTGGGCCGAGGCGAACCCCCGCTGGTTCTCGATCGGTCCGTGCCAGGTCTCGAGGAAGTCCGCCCCGAACGACAGGATGAATTTGGCGGCGCCGAAGTCGTGATGGGGCAGCTCGTCCACGCCGAAGACCTTCTTGGCGGCCAGCTGGACCGGGCCGTGATCGAAGGCCTGGTACCGGACGACCCGACCGCCGAGCGCGGCGGTCCACTGATCGATAAGGTCGCTCATGGTCCCGGCCGGAGCGCCAGTCACGAAGGCGACCTTGGGGCCGGCCTGTTTCACGGCGGAGGCCAACTGCTCGATCGCCTCGTTCCAGAGGATCTCCGACATCTTGCCAAGGCTGTTGCGACCCATCGGGCCGGCGAGCCGGTCGGGATTGTAGAGGCCCTGGAGCCCTGCCTGCCCGCGGGCACACAGCGTCCCGGCGTTGACCGGGTGACTCGGATTGCCCTCAAGCTTGATGGCCCGCGCCTCGCGCGTCCGGACGTGGAGCCCGCAGCCAGCCGCGCACTCGGTGCAGGTGCTCGCGTAGATGGTCGGGAGGCCCGGTACCTGGTCGGCCGACTGGACAAGGTACGGGATCAGTTTCTCAATCTTGTCCGTCGAGCAGCCACTGAGCGCCGCGGTCCCGGCACCCGCCACTCCGACCACCTTCAGGAAGCGGCGGCGGTCGAGCGGTTCATGCTTCATTTCGTCCGACATGCGTCATCCTCATTTTCGACGAGAGACGAGGTCTCGGCTCGCGCCCTGACCGCTAGTAGTGGCACGCCGTGCAATCGCGATTGACCTTGCGTTCCACATGACACGAGATGCAGAAGCCCATGTTGTTCACGTTGTTGACCTTGAACACCTGGGGCATCCGGGCCACGTCACCGTGGCAGGTGGCGCAGGCATTGGGGCCGAGCACCTTGATGTGCCGCATGTGCGGGAAATGGGCGTGCTTGGCCAGGGTGTGGATTCGGACCCACTCCACCGGCCGCCGCTCCTTCCAGGCGTCGCGGAGTTTCTTGATCTCGGCCCGGTGGGTGCTGTCGGCGCCGCCAATCGCCAGGTGGCAGCCCATACAGGTCTGGAGGCTTGGGATCCCCGGTTCCGATGCCGCCGCCACCGTGTAGTGGCAGTACTGGCACTGGATCTTGTATTGGCCCGCGTGGATGTCATGCCGGAAGAAGATCGGCTGCTTCGGACCCTTGAGACGGGAGGAGTCCGCGGCCGTTAGGCGGGGCGCGACGACCGAGTCGGGCTCCGCCTTTTTGGCTTGGTTCTGCGCGGTCGTAAGCGAAGGCCGCGTCAGGGCGATCGCCCCAACCGCCATCACCGCCGCGACCCCGGCAACCAGAAGCTTACGCATGCGTTGGGATCCGCCGATACGTGGTGGTCTCGAACATGTGGAACATTTCACGAACAGAGGGTAGGAGCGCCGCAAGTGCAACAACACCATGGCGCAAGCCGCGGGTAATAATAAAGAAACAGGGTCCGGAAACAAGCGGGGCAAAGCCAAAAGGGAGCGGCTCAGTCGGTTTTTTGACCGTCAGGGCTCCTCCGCCGGCTCGGACGGCACCCGCTTCCCGGCTGGATCGCGAAACGCCGGAGGCAGTTCCTGCAGCACTCCGGCTCGGTGCAGATAATTCACGGTTTCGAGGCCGAGCGCCCGGAGAAGTCTGGCCTCCCGGGTGTCGAGGTCAGCCCGGAAGAACATCTCCCGGAAGGATCGCATCACGTTCTCCGGCTTCCTGCTCTTGAAGAAGTCGATCGCCCAGAGCGAGCGCTCCAGATCCTGAAACAGATTCGCCAAGTCCTCGACTCGGGCGCCGGTGGCTTGCCGGCGGGGCGGTTTCCGGCTCTGGTCAATCCCTTCCCGGGCGTTCCAGCACTCGTACCCCATGATCGCGACGGCCTGGGCCAGGTTAAGCGAACGATGGACCGGATTGGTGGCAATGCCAGCCAAGGCGTGGCAATGGTCGAGTTCGCTGTTGGTGAGGCCGCTGTCCTCCCGCCCGAACACGAGCGCGACCGGTCCCTCCGCGCTCCGGGCGGTGATTTCCTCCGCCGCGATACGCGGCCGGAGGAGCACCCGTTTTGCGGCCCGCTCCCGGGCCGTCAGCGCGATGATGTAGATACAGTCCGCGGTCGCCTCCGCCAGGGAATCGAAGATCCTGGCCTTGGCCACGATGTCGCCGGTGTTGTGGGCGATCCCTTCGATCCGGTAGGCATCGAATGCCACCGGGTTGACGAGCCGGAGGTAGTCGATGCCAAAATTCTTGGCGATCCGGACCGCGCTGGCGACGTTGACGAAGTCCTGGGATTCCACCAGAACGATGATTGGCGGCGCGGTCACCCTTCGGCCAGGCCGTTGAGGGAGAAACCCTTGGCTTTGAGCGAGGCGGAAAGGGAAGTCTTGTCCACGGCCTTGAGGTAGGCCTCCGCGGGCTCCACGAGGCCCCGCTCCACCAGGTCGACCAGGGCGTCGTTGAGCGTGACCATGCCCTGTCTCCGGTTGGTCTGGATGACCGAGGGGATCTGGAATGTCTTCCCTTCCCGGATCAGGTTCGCCACGGCCGGGTTCGAGAGGAGGACTTCGTAGGCCGCCACCCGGCCCCCGCCTACCTTGCGGCAGAGGGTCTGCGCCACGATTCCGCGGAGCGACTCGGCCAGCGTCACGCGGATCTGGCTCTGGCGGTCGGTCGGGAACTGATCGATGATCCGGTCCACGGTCGATGCGGCGGTCGTGGTGTGAATCGTTCCGAACACGAGGTGGCCGGTTTCAGCCGTTTCGAGCGCGATGGCCACCGTTTCGAGGTCTCGCAACTCGCCCACCATGACGACGTCCGGATCCTCGCGCAGGGCCGCCCTCAGAGCCGACTTGAAGCTCTTGCTGTGGACGCCGACCTGTCGCTGGGTCACGACGCACTTCCTGCTCACGTGGACGAACTCGATCGGATCCTCGATGGTCAGCACGTGATCGGCCCGGGTCCGATTCACCAAATCGACGAGGGCGGCGAGGGTGGTTGACTTGCCCGACCCCGTTGGGCCGGTGACCAGGACGAGCCCTTTGGTCAACTGGCAGAGGGTCTGGACCTCGGAACTGAGCCCCAGCGCGTCCGCGCTCAAGATGGTGTTGGGAATCATCCGGAACACAGCCATCGGGCCAAGCCGGTCCCGGGCCGCATTGCCGCGAAAGCGCCCAAGGGCCTTGATCTCGTGGGCGAAGTCGGCATCGCCATCCTGGCGCCAGGCGGCGAAGTCGGCGGCCGACATGATCGACCGGACCATCAATTCGATTTCCTCGCCGGTGAGCGCGGGCTCCTCCGTGGTCACCAGTTCGCCGCCGCACCGGAGAATCGGCGGGCTGCCGGTCCGGAGATGCAGGTCGCTGGCGCCCCGCTCCGCCATGGCGGCGAACAGCGATTCAATCCGTTGACGCGGCATCCCCAGATCGGGAGGGGCCTCCGGCTCGGCCCGGGAAACCGGGACCGGCGGGAAGAGACTCCGCAAGGTCACCTGAACCGACCCGCTGGCCGGAGTCACCTGGACTTCGACTGCGCCCTCAGGACTGTCGTAGGTGAAGGCAAACTCGGCTGACGTCCCGAGACGTTCCGTGAGCTGGGGCGGGGTAATCTCGCGGAGCAGGCCCACGATCTGCTGCTCGGACAGGGATTCCTTTGTCATCGCCTTGACAAACCCGTTCTTCTTGAGCGCGATCGGCTGGCCCGGGAGCAGCCGGACCGCCTCGCCCGCCTGCGCCTTCATGACGCCAAGAAATCGATCAAGCCGTGCCACGTTGGATGTCCACGAGCGGACTGGCCGCCCGAATATGGTTGCGATTGACGAGCCGAACCGCGTCGGCGGTCCAGAGCGGGAAGAAGGAAGCGGCCGAGTTGAGGAAATCGAGGGCACGGGGGCGATCGGGTGGAAGCTCCATCATCACGATCCCCTCGAGGCGGCTCCCGTCGGACAGTTCGATCTCCAGTTCGATCCGCTGAGCCGCGACAGCCCGGTCAGGGTCGTCGATCACCTGCTGAGAGGGGAGCCCGAGGTAGAGTACCTGCGCCTTGGCGACGAATACGGGTTGCTCGTGCTCGAGGGAGAGCGCAAAGAACGGCTCCTCACGGCTCAGAAAATCGGTCGTCGTCTCCGGCCCGGAATGATGACGGGCCAGCATCTGGAGATGGATCTCCCCGCAGAGCACCCGATGGTCGGTCAGATGGGCCTCGACCCGCTGGCGCCTCGTGCTGAGCCACTCGCTCATCCGCGGACCTCGACGCCGGCCTTCTGCTCCCCGACGCGAATCGGGTCGAGGTAATCCGACTGCTCGCCGAGGTCCGCCCGAATCGCCGCCGTGGTGGCTCGAACCTGCGCGAGGAGGGGCGCCTCGAGACCGAGTTGTTCGATCAGGTCGAGGGCGATGCCGACGTCCTTGTCCAGCAAGGCCAACCGAAAGAGGCGGGGCCAGGTTCCGGTGAGCACCCTCGAGGGCACCAGCGACTCGCTGACGAACGACCGACCGCTCGAGGCGTTCAACACTTCGAGACCGGCCCGTGCCGGGACACCGGCTTTCACCATCGCGGGGAGGGCCTCCGCGAGCGAGAGGATGTGGGCGGCGAGCAGGGCCTGGTTGATCGCCTTGACCGTGCTGCCGGCTCCAACCGGCCCAAGATGGGCAATCAGTTTGCCGAAGGCCTCGAGAGGCGGTTTGGCTCGGGGGAAGACCTCAGGCGCGCATCCGACCATCACGGTCAACACGCCCGCCTCCGCGCCGCCGGGTCCGCCGCTGACGGGGCAATCAGCGTACGCGACGCCGCTCGCGGCCAGGCGCTCGGACATGGACCGGGCCGTGGCAGGATCGCCGGAGGTGCAATCGAGGAAGAGGGCGCCCGGCCGGATCGCCGCGAGGACGCCATCCTTGCCGTCGAGGATCGACGCGACGTCGCGCGAGGTGGAGAGGCAGGCCATGACGACCTCAGCCTCGCGGACCGCCTCGGCCGGGGTGGCGGCCACGCGGCACGGCGTGGTTCGAACAAATTCGTCGGCGGTGGCACGGGTCCGGTTCCAGACGGTCAGGTCGTGGGCCTTGGCGACACGAGCGGCCATTGGCCGCCCGATCGCGCCAAGACCGAGAAAAGCGGTGTTCACTCGCCGCCTCCGCGGCGTCCAAGTTCCTTGTCGAGCATATAGAGTCCGGAGGCGTTGTCGCCGATCATCTTCAAGGTGTCGACAATTTGGGTCGAGGTCTTTTCCTCCTCGACCTGCTCGGTGATGAACCACTGCAGCATGGCTTGAGTCGCCCAGTCCTTTTCGGCGGCAGCCGCCTCGTACAGCTGGTGAATGCCGGCCGACACCTGGGCCTCGTGATCGCGGGCATGCTCGAAGACCGCCAGCGGCGAGGGAAAATCCGGCAGGGGACGATCAATTCCATCCAGCGTCACCCGTCCGCCGCGATCCTCGACGAAGTCAAAGATCTTCATGGCGTGTTTGGCTTCCTCCTGCGCCTGCATCCGCATCCACCGGGCGAAGCCGCTGAGATTCTTCTCGGCAAAGTAGGCCGCCATGGACAGGTACAGGTACGACGCGTTGAACTCACGCCGGATTTGATCGTTCAGCGTCTTCTGCATGTGGGCGCCGAGGCGCATACTGGTGCTCCGGTTGAAAGACGGATCGGTGTAGCATCGGCTCAATATAAGGCGAACGAAAAAATAGCAGGCCCTCGCTTACGCCGGGCGCCGATTGGGCCGGCCGGCGACCCTCGCCGGCTGGACGGCGTCCTTGCCAAACCGTTGGTTGATGCGGTCGACGGCCTTGGCGACGGCCCGATCGCGTGAGGTTTCGAGCGGCGCAGCCCGACCGGCATCGGGAATAAGGGACAGCTGCGGTGCGGCCTCCGGGGGCTCAAACCGCGACAGCCCGATGCCGATGAGCCTCGCCGGAACGCTCCGCCGGGCCCGGAGCGAGCGGAGGAGTTCGCGACCGACGGTGAAGATGGCGCGGTCGGTATCGACCAGCTCGGGCAGGGTGCGACTGGCCTGTCGGGTCCTGAAATCGAAATCGCGGAGCTTGACCGTGATGCAGCGGGTGGCGAGGCGATCGCCCCGGAGTTCGGCGCCGAGACGGGTGGTGAGACGGAGAAGTTCAGCCTCAATCTCGGCGGCGGCGGCGATGTCTCGGGCGAACGTTTCCTCCCGGC
>JAYUZK010000284.1:0-3416 GCA_043751835.1 Gemmatimonadota bacterium
AAGCCGAGCAACCGTTTGCGTCGTTCGGACATCCTGACGACGGGTTTCGGCCCGTTGCTTGACGGAGATCGCAGGGTCTACTTTCCAACGTTGAACCGCAACCAGGGGTCTGGCATGGGGCGAAGGGGCTGGCTGGTGGTGGCGGCGGGGGCGCTCGGGGGGTGTTTCTCCCAAGGGGCAACTCCGGCGCCGAGCCCTGAGTCCCGTCCGGCTTTCATAGCCCAAACGCCGGCCGAGAACCGGCCACTGCCCCCGGCCCCGGACCTCGAAGTTCAACTGGCCCTGGCGGACACGTCTTTCCTGCGCCGGCTGGCCGGCGACTCCTTGAGCGACCGCAAGGACATGGACATCCTGGAACGGCTCCGCAACGCGGTCCCGGCCGGGGACGGCGACTTGATCGGCGCGGCGACGGACCTCGCCGAGATGTTCGACATCAACGTGGCTCGCTATGCCGAGCACGGCCGGGTCCGTTACTACCTCGATTTCTTTCGGGGGCCGGCCCGCGATCGTATGGCCATCTGGCTCACCCGCCTACCGGTCTACGAACCGATGATTCGAGAGGCGCTCACCGCCAACGGGCTGCCAAGTGACCTGGTGTATTTGGCCCTGATCGAATCCGGCTATTCCAGCACGGCCGTCAGTCGGTCCAAGGCCGTTGGGATGTGGCAGTTCATGAAGGGCACCGGCCGGGACTACGGCCTTCGAGTTGACCGCTGGGTGGACGACCGGCGGGACGTGGTGAAGGCGACCCGGGCCGCCGCGCGCCACCTGGCCGATCTCACCAGGACGTTCAATGGGTCCTACTACCTCGCTGCCGCCGCGTACAACGCGGGGGCGGGGAAGGTTTCGCGCGGGCTGAAGCGGCTTGGCGCGGGGGCCGACGAGGACTACTTCGAGGACGACGAGGAATCGGCTGACCTGGCTCAGGATGCCAACGGGGACGACCGGTTCTTCCACCTATCGGACACCCGGTACCTTCGCAAAGAGACCAAGGACTACGTTCCGAAGTTGATTGCGGCCGCGATGATTGCGAAGCAGCCCGAGAAGTATGGATTTCAGCCCCTTCCGAAAGTGGCGCGGTTTGCCGTCGACTCGGTCGAGGCGCCTGGGCCGACCAGCCTCGAGGTTGTGGCCCGGCGCAGCGGGATTGACCCTGCGACGATCGCGGCCCTCAATCCACAATACCTTCGCGGGATGACCCCGCCGGATCCCGGGGTGTGGTCGATCCGGGTCCCCCCGGGCGACGGGCCACGGGTGGCGCAGGCGTTAGGCGAGCTGACGCCGGAGGAGCGGGTACCCGGACTGGTCCATGTCGTGCAGAGGAAGGAATCGTTGCGGTCGATCGGCAAGCGGTACGGCCTCTCGGTGGCGGAACTGGTGCAATTCAATCCTTCGATCAAGTCGAGGCTTGGGGTCAAGGCGGGGACTCTGCTCAAGGTGCCCGGGCTGGCCCGGATCCGGGGCTACGTCGTCGCCGACGCCCGTGAAACGTCGGGTCGGCGAGCCCGGGTAGCTGCCGGCGGCCGCCACCGGGTGCGCCATGGGGAGACGCTGATTTCTCTGGCCGAGCGGTACGGGGTCACGGAGGCCCATCTGAAGGCGTGGAATCACCTCGGCCGGAAGGCGACGCTCCGCGCGGGGCAGGTGCTGCGGGTGGGGCCAGGACGGCAAGCGAGCGCGAAGCCGGTCGGCGGACATTCACGCACCAGCCACGTGGTTCGGCCGGGAGAAACGCTGGCGTCGCTGGCTCGCCGTTATGGGGTGACCGTCAGGGCCCTCATGGTGGCCAATGGGCTCAGAGCCGGCCATGAACTCAAGGCCGGCCATCGCCTGACCATTCCGGCCTAGATCCCTCCCGTGCGGCGCTTGGCGTCTTTCGTCTTCACGCCTTCCAGGATCCGTCCGGCATAGTCGGCCCCTTGGGTGCTGGTGGTATCCACGAGCGAAGCCAGCGCGCCGCTCGGTCCGAGGTTGTAGGCCCGGAGCGCCAATTCGAGATCATGATTGAATTGGCCGAGCAGTCGGTGAAGGACCCGAAATCCAATCCGCAGGTTCATGTCGGCACCGAGGAGCTGTCGCTCGGTGACGGACGGTTCGACTTCGCGCGCCGTGGCGATCCGGACCTGGGTGAGTCCCAGAGCGCCCCGCGACGAACGAGCGTGGGACTTGAAGCCGCTTTCCACTTTGACGAGCTGATAGCCAAGGGACGGGTGCAGGCCTTCCGCGAGCGCGGCATCGTAGATCAGCCCGGCGAGGTCCGCCGGAATCCGGTAGGCGGCCGAATACTGCGCCACCGCGGTCATCCGCTCGATCTTGAGATCGAAGAGCGCCAGCCGACCGCTCAGTTCATCGATGGTTGAGGTGAGGCGGCCGATCTCGAGGTTGGCCTCGACGCTTGACCGCGATGTCACCCGGTCGGCCGCCAGACGGTCGGATACGCTCTGCCCGACACCGAACACCAACCCTCCGGCGAGCAAGAGTCCCCCGTGAAGCAATCCCCGTAGCAAGGTCGAACTTTTCATCTGTTCAGCTCCTTTCTTCGGTAGTCGCCGCTCTTGCCGCCCCGTTTTTCCAGCAGGCGGATCGGCCCGATCTCCATGGTTCGATCCACAGCCTTGACCATGTCGTACACCGTGAGGCATGCGACGCTGACGGCTGTCAGGGCTTCCATTTCCACACCCGTGGCGGCGCGGGTCCGGGCGGTCGCGGTGATGCAGACGCCCGATCGGTTGTCATCCACCACGGCGTCGACGTGGATCTGGTTGAGGGGCAGGGGGTGGCAGAGCGGGATCAGCTCGGCCGTCCGTTTCCCGCCCATGATCCCCGCCAGGCGCGCGGTGGCGAGCACGTCGCCCTTGGCTGCCGTGTTGGCCCGCACCTGGTCCAGCGCCTCCGCCGACATGGAGACGAATCCGTCGGCCACCGCGACCCGGTCGGTCTCGGCTTTGGCCGAGACGTCCACCATCGTGGCGCGTCCGGAACCATCGACGTGACTCAAGGCCATAACGCCTCCGCGATTTCTGCCGTCACCGTGGCGAGCACGAGTTGCGGGTTGACGTTGCCTTGGGCGGCCTCGCGGGCAGAGCTAACCCGGTCGAGGGCGTCGAGGAACCGTGACGAGGGGGTCACGTCGCGCAGCACCGAGGGGATTGGCCGGCCGCTACCGCCAAGGTCGGTTCTGGCGGCCGACGACAAGGTGGCGGTCAGACCGTCGAGCAGTTCGGCGAAATCACCGCGGGCCTGGAACGTTCCCTGGGAAAGAATCCGCTCGTAGCGGGCGGCGCCACCCTGCCGGATCGTGGTCAGCAACTGCTCGACGTTCGTGTCGGTCTGGGTCGACGCCTTGTGGTGCAGCGCCCGGCCCAGTGACCCTTCGGCGGTGAGCGCGCGGCGCTTCCGCTCCGGTCCATCGAGGG
>JAYUZK010000285.1:0-6235 GCA_043751835.1 Gemmatimonadota bacterium
CCAGCCAACGCAATCGCCTTGCCGCCCGGGCTGGCGCAGGCGTCGAGGAGTACGCCGCCTCGGTCCGGCGCCAGGTAACGGACCACCAGCCGCTGGGCCGGGTCCTGGACCTGAAACCCGCCCTCCCGGAATCCAGGCAGATCGGCCGGCTTCCGGGCCTTCACCACCAGGCCGGCATCGAAGGGCGCCGGGCGGAACTCGATCCCTTGGGCCCGCCAGGCTGATTCGAGGTCGGTTCGGGACCAGCGGGCCGGCTGGATCACCAGGGAAGGTCGCGTGTTGTTGCGCTCGAGGAGTCGAGCGGTTTCGTCAGCGCCGAACCGGGCCGTCCAGCGGTCCACCAGCCAGGCTGGATGGGAATGACGCTCCGCCAGGTCGGTGACCGGAGTGGGCGTGGCGAGCGAATCGCGCCGGTTCGTCAGTTTCCGGAGCACCGCGTTCACGAATCCGGCCACCTTGCGGTCGCCAAGCCGCCGGGCCACACCGACCGTGGTGGACACCGCGGCATGTTCAGGCACCCGGTCGAGATGGAGGATCTGGAAGGCGCCGATCCGGAGGACGTCCAGAGTGTCGGGGCGGACGCTGGCGATGCCGCGCTCCACCGCGCTGCCTAACGCCGAGTCGAGGGCGGTCCGGGCCCTGAAGACGCCGGCGGCAAGTTCGTGGGCAAGCCGTTTGTCGTCGGGCTCGAGGTCGCGGATGGCCCGGTTGAGGGCCACGTCGAACGGGACGCCGTGCCGGACGTCGTGGAGAATCCGCCAGGCGGCAAACCGGGGCGGGAGGCCCGGCAGGAGTTGCTTCAACGGAGGACTTGGCCGGCGGAGATCGGGTGGCCGCGGAGCCAGGCTGAGGCCGCCATCCGGGCCTTGCCGGAGGGCTGGACTTCGCCGATGTCGACCGCGCCGTCGGCAGCCGCCACCACAAGGCGGGTCGTGGCGTCGAGCACGGTTCCCGGGGCACCTCCGCCCGCCACCGCCCGTGGCCGGAAGCATTTCAACTCGCCGCCGGCCCCCGTTGTCCAGGCGCCGGGCACGGGATCGAATGCCCGGATCCGGTTGGCGACCGCGGCGGCTGACGCCGCCCAGTCGATCCCCGCCACCGAGCGGCCCACCTTCGGCGCGACGGTGACTTCAGCCGGATCTTGTGGGGCGAACACGGCGGTGCCGGCCTCGAGCCGTTCCAGGGCCTCGATCAGGGCGCCGGCCCCCAGCCGGGCGAGGGATCGGGTCAGCTGGCCCCCGGTGTCGTTGGCGCCGATCGGGACCTCCCGCGTGAGCAGCACCGGTCCGCTGTCGAGTCCGGCCTCCATCCGCATGATCGACACGCCGGTCCGGGTATCGCCGGCGGCGATCGACCACTGGATCGGGGCAGCGCCGCGCCAAGCCGGAAGAAGGCTCGCGTGCACGTTGATCATGCCAAGCCGGGGAATGGCCAGGACCTCGGGCTTGAGTAGATGGCCGTACGCCACCACCACGCCGAGGTCGGCGTCGAGAGACCGGAGCTCGGCGATGAAGTCGGGTCCGGCGGGCTTGGCCGGCTGGAGCACCGGGATGCCTAACGAGATGGCCCGGTCCTTGACCGGCGGGTGCTGGAGGTTCGATCGGGATCGGCCCCGGCTGCGATCCGGCTGGGTAACCACCGCCACGACGGTCTCGCGGTGTTCGGCCAGCGCCTCGAGGCTCGCCACCGCGAACTCGGGCGTGCCGAAGAAGACGATCCGCATTACCGCTTTCGCTTGACCTCCGGCACGACTTTGCGGATCACGCCCAGGCCCTTGTTCTCCTTCTTCCAGCGACGGAGGAGCAGTTCCCGTTTGAGCAGGCTCAGGTGATCGAGGAAGAGAATGCCGTCGAGGTGGTCGATCTCGTGCTGGACGGCCCGGGCCACGTAGCCCTCCAGTTCGCGTCGGTAGGGCTTGCCCTCACGGTCGAGGGCTTCGAGTACGATCCGGTCCGGCCGGGTTACCTCGGCATGGACATCGGGGATCGAGAGGCAACCCTCCTCGGCCCGAGCCCGCCCCTCGGCGCTCAGGATCACCGGGTTCACCATCGCGAAGCGCTCGTCTTCCACGCCCACGACGGCAACCCGCTGGGTGACCCCGACCTGGTTGGCCGCGAGGCCGACGCCCTCGGCGGCGTCCATGGTCTCGAACAGATCGCCGATGAACTGGCGGAGCGCGTCATCGACCACGGGCACCTCGGTGCTGCGGACCCGAAGCGGGGCCGACCCGAGGAGGTGGATGTCGCGAACCGCCATGGTTACTGCTGGCCCGCGGTCGGAGAGACCTCGTTGCCGATCTGGACGATCTTGCTCCGTTCCACGACGATTTGCGCGGTGCCGGATTCGACGGTGACTCGGGTGTCCTTGATTTCCCTGACCTTGCCGATCACCCCGCCGGCGGTGACGACCTCGTCGCCCTTCTTGAGGGAGGCGAGCATCTCGGCGTGCTTCTTCCGGGCCTGGCTCTGGGGCCGGATGAGAAGGAAGTAGAAGATGCCGACGAGGGCCACCAGCTGGACCACCAGGATGATCATGCCGGACGGGCCGGCGTCGGTCGGGGCCATCAGCGAAAGGGCGAACAGGCTCTGAGTCATACAGTCTCACTTTGGAGGTACCGAGCCAGCCACTCGGTCCGCCAGCTCGAGAATCGATTCTCGAGGATGGCCGAGCGGGCCAGTTCGCCGATTCGCACCAGGAACCGGATGTTGTGCAGGGACACCAGCCGGAGTCCGAGCATTTCTTCCGCCACGAACAGATGACGGAGGTAACCACGCGAAAACCGGCCGCAGGTTTCGCAGTCGCAACCCGAATCGAGCGGCTGGTCCTCCATGCGGTTGGTGGCCTTCCGGATATTGACCCGGCCGGCCATCGTCCAGGCGCTGCCGTGCCGACCGTTCCGGGTGGCCGCCACGCAGTCGAACAGATCGACTCCGCGGGCGATGCCCTCGACCAGATCCTCGGGGAATCCGACGCCCATAAGATAACGGGGCCGGTCTCGGGGGAGGGCCGGCTCCAGTTCATCTAAGACCCGATGCATCACGGGCTTGGGCTCACCAACCGAGAGCCCGCCGATGGCGATCCCGGTCCAGGGCCCGAGGGCCAAGGTCCGTTCCAGCGACCGGAGGCGAAGATCCTGGTAGGTGCCTCCCTGGACGATCGGCCACAGGGTCTGGCGAGCGCCCCCTGCCGCCAGCTCTCCGTGGCGACTTCGGCAGCGCTCGAGCCAGCGGAGCGACCGCTCCATGCCTTCTTCGGCCAGCTCGCGGGAGGCGCCACCCGGCACGACGTGGTCGAACGCCATGGCGATGTCGGCGCCGAGGGCCCATTGGATCTCCATCACCCGTTCCGGGGAGAGGAACCGGGTGCTGCCGTCCACATGACTGGTGAACTCGACCCCTTGCTCGGAAATCTTCCGCAGCGTCTCGAGGGAAAAGACCTGGAAGCCCCCGGAGTCGGTCAGCATCGGTTTGGGCCAGGTGGTGAACCGGTGGAGGCCGCCGAGGGCAGCCACCACGTCCTCACCGGGCCGGAGATGAAGGTGGTAGGTGTTCCCGAGGATGATCTGCGCCCCGCTCCGCTCGACCTCGCCCGGGTGGAGTCCGCGGACCGCGCCTAACGTCCCCACCGGCATGAAGGCGGGCGTCAGGACAGTGCCGTGGGGCAGTGTCAGGAGGCCGGCCCGGGCCGGTCCATCGGTCCGGGTGAGGTCGAATTCGAACATGGCGGGGGTCAAAGATGGGTGGGCAGGGCCGGTCTATCCAAATTGGCCGAGGAACGTGTCCATCAGGGCGGGCCGGGTCGGGCTGTAGTCGCCCCGGTCGAGAAAACGTTCCAGGAACGCGATGCTCTGGCGCGGGAGGTCGGGCCGGGCGCCAAGGAGCTCGAGTCCTCGCTCGATCGCGGGGATCAGCGGCTCCCGGTCGGCAACGTGAATCATCCCGTCGAGCGGCAGCGGGATCAACGTCCGAATCATCCGAAAATCAGTCGAAACGGGCAGGGCACCGGCATAGATCGCCTCGTACTGACGATAGGTCCAGCGGGCGTTCCCGGTCGGGGTGAGCACGATTTTGGATCGGAGTAGATGCTGAAAGAATGCGAGGAACGGTACCCGGCCGCCCCGATGGAAGAGATGGCGGATGTCGCCGTGGCGCTCCAGAAGCCGGGCCTGATCGTGCGCTGGCGCCTGCAAGCCGCCCCAGAACGAGATGCGCTCCCGGACCGCATGCAGTTCCGCGAGCCATTCGACGCGCTGGGCATAGCGATCCTCACCGTGGGTGCCATAGTACGCCGTGGCATTTCCGAGGAAGGAGACGTCGTGGTCGCGCTGCCGCAGGTTGGGATATCGACCGGGAAAGAGGCCTCGGAGAACGCCGATCTGCCAAGCGAGCCGCCGGTGGCGGCGGATCGGGAGCACCCCCCACCGAAGATCTGAATCCCAACCGGGCTCGACCGAAGTCTTGAGGTATCGACGAGTCACATCCCGGAGCAGTGGCTGGTCCGACTCCTGCCAGTCGGGTCCGGCCCGGTCTGCGTAGTCGAACAGGGCTGCCTGCCGAAAGCGAAGCCGGTCCAGATGGTGTGGCGCGAGCGGCGTGGGTACCCCGATGAAGAGGATCTCTGCTTCGCGGCGCGGACCTTGTTCCAGGTCCTTGACGGAGATCAGCTCCACCGCGCGGCGACCGTGGAAGATCCGAAGAAACCGCTGGAGGTTGGCGCCCCTCGCCCCCCGCCCGTACGACCCCTTCGGCCGAAGAATGAGGAACCGGGTCATGGGGCCGGCACGCAAAAGACATCGTAACTCTTCAACGCGAACAGGTTGTCGGCGGTGATGTCCTCGGCCAGAAACTGGGGGTCCCGTTCCTGGACCCGGCGAACCCGGTACCCGGCGCCCGCCAGGAAGGCGTGCAGCCGGCGTCGATACTCCGGAGGCGACTTCCTGGCGTTGAAGAACTCGACTTGGAGATAGGGCCGCTGCCGGCGGATGAGATCGTTCAGGGACTCCAGGATGGCGAGGTCGTAGCCTTCAGCGTCGGTCTTGATGAACCGGACCCGCGACGCCAGGTCTGGGTCGCGCTCGGCCAAGAGCCGAGGCAGGTAGCGGCCGGCGACGGTTACTTCGTACGCGCTGCCGTGCACCCAGCGGCTGATGCCTTCGTGGATCCCGCCATTGCAGAACCCGCGCTCGGCATACTTGAAGACGACCGGTCCGTCGGTCCGGGTCGCGGCGATCTGGAGCGGCACGATGTTGGTCCGATCGCGGTTCAGGGCGGCGTTTTCACGGAGGACCGGGAAAACGAACGGGTTGGGTTCCAGTGCCAGGACCATCCCCGTCCGGCCGACCGCGAGCGCGATCGGGATCGCGCTGTCGCCGACGTGGGCGCCGATGTCGATCGCGACGTCCCCTTCTCGGAGGAAGCGGCGGAGGTTCCTGATGTACTGAGAGTCGGGGACGGCGCTATAGGCTTGCGGGTGCAACCAACGGGCGACCTCGATTCGGCCTTCGCCCAGAATCTCATGGGCCTCGACCACAAAGCCGTAGTGCACCGGCTTGGGTTTGAGGCCCATCAGATAGAAGAACTCCTTCAACTTCACGGACTGCTCCGACGGGTTCGAACCACGTGAAAGGTAACCGCCGGCCGGTGCCACAATCGGCAATGGTGGCCGCTGGGCGTCCGTCGGTTGATGGCGCAACGTTGTGTTCAGGCGGGACAATGAGGCCATCAGCCCCCCTCCAGCCGGCGATTCGGCGCGTTCAGATCGACGCCGATCTTGCGCCGCATCTCGCGCACGGCCGTATCCCGTTCGTTGGCCATCATCGGCCCGACGCGAACACGCTCCGGGGAAGGTGGCGATCCCTGCGAGGCTCCCGGGGTGCCTCACGAGGGTCCGGCTTTTCGTGTCCCACGTGATGCAGGCGTATCAGTAGCCGCCACCGCGGTCGTCGTCGGTCTGTTTGCTCGTCATCATCCGAGCCCCAGCGGGATTCGGGACGGTGCCTTCATCCGGGCGTTCAGGGCCGGTGTGAGGCTGGACGCCTCAAGGCCTTCCGCGTTTGTCCAGGATCGTTGCGATGCGGCGCACTATGGCGGCGGGGTCGCGGAGGACGTCAGACTCCCAGCAGCGGTAGACCTTTTTTGGACGTCGACGATAGCTTCGGCTCGGTCGGCCCGCTTCACGGCGGTCGCCAGCTGGCGCTCGAGCTGCGCAATCCGGGCCGTGAGGGGCGCCGAGCCGG
>JAYUZK010000286.1:0-9451 GCA_043751835.1 Gemmatimonadota bacterium
TGGATCACGCGGACCGCGGTGACGTAATAGCGGGTATCGCCGAAGCAGGTGGTCGGCACCCCGGGATGCTCGCTGTAGTGAAGGGCAACCTTCCGCCCCAGCCCCCCGTTGATCAGCTTGGCGACGTCGTCGTCCCGGACGGTGAAGTACCAGATCGTGGGCGCCGCCGCGCCAGGCGTGATGTTGAGCTCGCCCTCCCAGGTCTTACAAACCCAGCCCTTCCGGGAAAACTTGTAAAGGACCCCGGAACGGTCGCCATCGGAATAGCTCCAGGTGAGAGCCGTCGCGGTGTAGATCGCGAACAGGAGGATTGGGGTCACTACGATCGCCGCCGCCCAGACAATCCAGCGGCGGCGCGGTTTGGGTGGGACGGCGGCCTCTGCGGCTTCGCTTGGAGTCGGTTCGGTCATGAAGGGGAAGCTACGGACAGATCCCTCACCGGTCCAGCCGACCGGAGGGTCCGAACACGAAGCCCTTCCCGAAGGCGAGGCGCCACGCTCCCTTGGTGAGACCGGTTCCGTTGATCCACGCGAGGTCAACCCGGGCCGGCGAGAGGTCGCTCGCCACGGTCAGTCCGAACCGGAATCCGACCCCGACCGAATAGCCCGTCCGCTTCGGCTGCCCTTCGTACCAGGCCCCGCCATAATCGGCGAAAGCGGCCAGACCGAGCCCCGCGGAGCGAAGAAAATTGTCGGTCAGCAGATAGCGGTATTCGGTCGCCAGCAGAAACGCCCGGTCGCCGGTGAAGGCATGCTGGGTGAAACCGCGAGGCCCGAACCCGAGCCCGAGGTCGAACTCGCCGCCGGGTATTGGATGGCGCTGCCAGCCCCGGGCACCGTGGAACACCACCATCTGCTTCGGGCGCGGCTTGAGCACGACGGTCGCGGCGACATGCACCGATCCGGAATCGAGCCCGGCACTTCCGATCCGGCCCATCGCCGCGCCGAAAGCCGTGACGAAACCTCCGCGCCATCCGAACCCGGTCCGGATGTCTAACTGGGGCACGACCCCGAAATCCGGATACCCCCACTGCTTCGGCGTCACCCCGAGACCGCCCCGGATCACGGTACTGAGATCAACATCCTCCTGGCGCCCGAAGCCCTCGAAATCGCGGCTCACCAGAAATCGGGCCGCCCGCCACTCCAGGTAACCGGTCACCGCGCCCGAGATGGACCGGCCGATGGTGTCCACCCGGGCCTGCCGGGCGTAATCGTCGCGCCGGAGCTGGGCCTCGACGCCGGCGCGGAGGTAACCGGACGAGGAACCGTCGATCGCCGTGCTCAAGCCCGACCGGGCCAGCCAGAACCGCCGCTGGAGCGTGTCGCCAGCCACAGTTTTGCCATCGTAGAATCGGAAGACTCGTTCCTTCCGCTCTTCGCCAGAGAGATACCAGCTCGATGGTGACTGAAAAGAGAAGAACGGCAGCGCCATCACACCATACAGCGTCCGGCCGTCGGACCGGCTGTCGTACAGCGCGCTGACTCCGATCCGGCCGTCGATCAGGCGGTTTCGTTGAAACGAGGTAGTCACCGCGTCCCGATCGGGGGTCCTCCGGTAGCGGATCCCTACCCGGGTGGCCGTCCCAAGGAGATTCAGTTCATTGAGCGCCACCCACCAGGTGTTGGCTTTCAGCGAGCCGTCGATGCTGGCTTCAATCCGGGTGGTGAAGGCGTCCTGGGTCTCGACCCGCAGAACGAGGCCGCTGTCCGCCCGGACCGTGTCCACCCTGACCCGCCGAAAAATCCGGAGCGCTCGGAGACTCCGTTCGGTCTGGGCGGCGGCGGCGGAATCGTAGACCTCGCCCACGCGCTGCAAGACCTCTCGCCGGACCACGCCGGCCCGGGTGGTGAAGTGAAGGCCGTTAAAGGCCTTCGGCAGCAGTCCATGGGCTTCGCTAGGGGAAAAGACGTCGCTCGTTTCGACCCGGATCGCCCGGATCAGGCGAGCGGAGTCGGGCGGGGACTGCGCCACGACGGGAGTCGCGGCCAGAACCGCGAGCAATGGGAACACCAGCCGGCTCAACATGATGGAGGGAACGCGACCCGAACCGCCCGCGTTAGGCAAGGCTCTCGAGCACCCTCCACAACTCAACGGCGCTGAATTGCTGGAAGCGCTGCATCAGATCCGGTTCGGACATCTCGATGAATACCCATCCGGTGGAACGCTGCTCGGTCGATGTCACGAAATGAACGCGCCCCTTTACCGGAAGGACACCTATCTCGGTCTCGAGGTAGACCTTCCAGGCGACTCCGCCCCGGGCCAGATCGCCCAGATGATATGCCCCGGGGACCTCGGGAAGATCAACGTGCGACGTTTGACTCATAAGTCCTTGTGGTGAAGCCGCCTAGGATGGTAGCGAACCGGCAAACAGGAAGCCAGACCCCGGCCCCTGCCGCCCCCCTCTCCGCCCGCCACCCGATCCCTTACCTTTCGCCCCCGATGACCACCCCCAAAGCCATCTGCGCCGGATGTGGAACCGCCATCGCCGGGAGCTTCTGTCCCGGCTGCGGCGCGAGCACCAGCCCGGGGGTCTGCCGGGCCTGCCGTGCGACCCTGTCACCGGGAGCGCGATTCTGTCATCGCTGCGGTGTCGCGGGGCTGCCGGCCGTCGCCGTCGGCAAGGAGCGCCGGGTCTGGACTCTGGCCGGTCTCGCGGTGGCCCTGACGATCGGGCTCATCGCCTACAAACTCGGGCGCGGGCAGATCACGCCCCCTACCGTCGCCGCGATGGGCAACGCCGGGAATGCGGGCGCGGCCGGAGCCGTGCGCGCCCCCGACATCACCAAGCTCTCGCCCCGCGAGCGGTTCGACCGGTTGTTCGACCGGGTGATCCGCGCGGCCGAGGCGCAGTCGCCCGACACGGTCGCGATGTTCTCGCCCATGGCCCTCGGCGCCTACCAGCAACTCGACCAGGTGGACACCGACGCCCGTTACCACGCGGCGATGATCCACCTTGTCCTCGGCCAGTTTCCCGAAGCGAAGGCCCTCGCCGACACTATCCTGAAGGCTCAGCCGACCCATCTCCTGGGGTTCCTGATCCGCGGCGAAGTGGCCGAACAGCAGAAAGACCCGGCCGCGCTCACCGCGGCTTACCGCGCGTTTCTCGCGGGGTACGACGCGGAGATCAAGACCGACCGACAGGAATATTCCGAGCACAAACCGGTCCTCGACGATTTTCGGACCCGCGCCTTGGCCCGCCACCCATGACCCACCGCCTCGATTCGACCATCCCATGCTGATCCGCGTTGCCCATTCGCCCGACTCCGACGACGCTTTCATGTTCTACGCCCTCGCCTCCGGGCAGATCGACACCGGCGCACTCGAATACGTCCACGAACTCCAGGACATCGAGTCGCTGAACCGCCGGGCGCTGAAGGGCGAACTCGAGGTGACCGCGGTCTCGATCCACGCCTACGCCTACCTGGCCGACCGGTACGCACTGCTCTCGAGCGGCTGCTCGATGGGCGATGGCTACGGTCCTCGGCTGGTGTCCAAGGCGCCCCGGCCGGCCGATCCGAGAACGGCCCTCGCCGGCACCCGGATCGCCATCCCGGGCACCATGACGACCGCCTATCTCTCGCTCCGGCTCTATCAGCCCGATTTCGAGCCGGTGGTGATGCCGTTCGACCAGATCGAGGAGGCCGTCCAGGCGGGTGAGGTGCCCGTCGGCCTCCTGATCCACGAAGGCCAGCTCACCTATGCTGACCAGGGTCTTCACCTCTGGGATGACATGGGCGCCTGGTGGCTCGCCGACACCGGTCTCCCGCTCCCCCTGGGCGGCAACGTGGTCCGCCGCGACCTCGGTCCCGTGCTCATGGCCCAGGTCGCCCGGGACCTCAAGGCCTCGATCGAGTTCTCCCTGGCCAACCGCCAGAACGCGCTGGCCCACGCCAAGCAGTTCAACCGGGGTATTTCGGACGAGCGAACCGACACCTTCGTCGGGATGTACGTGAACCACTGGACCGTCGACTACGGCGACCGCGGCCGTGAGGCGGTCCGCCTGCTGCTGGCTCGGGGTCAGCAGGCCGGAATCATTCCCCACCAGGTCGACGTCCAGTTCATCGGCTGACGGTGGGTGCCATCCGTCCGGTCTTGCCGGATGCGGGCAACCCCCACACATTCATACACTTAAGCCCAGCAAAAAAGGACCCTCGCTTGGTGGACCCGAACGCGGTGGCGTACCAATTCAACAGCGTGCCCAAGGGACCGGTCACGCTCCTCGTCGTTGACGACGAGGAGCCGATCCGCAACGCCCTGAAACGGTTCCTCTCCCAGCAGAGCTTCGAGGTGCTCACCGCCGCCAACGGCGCCGAGGCGATCGACGCGCTCCACCGAAGCAAAGTGGCGTGCGTCCTCCTCGACGTCCGGATGCCCGACGCCAACGGCGTGGATCTCGTCCCCCGGGTGCTCGAGCTCGAGCCGAACGCCGCGATCCTGATGCTGACCGCGGTGAACGACGCCGCCAGCGCCGCCCTGTGCATGCAGCGGGGTGCGATGGACTACCTCACCAAGCCGGTCGACCTCACCGATCTGCTCCGCGCCATCCAGCGGGCCCTCCGCCGTCGCGACACCATGATCGAAAGCCAGCAGATCAACCACTGGCTCAAGGAGGAAGTGGCGATCCGGACGGCCGAACTCCGGATGGAGCGGGCCAATCTGGAGCGGATTTCGGTCGCGACGCTCGAGGCGCTCGTCAACGCCCTCGAGGCCAAGGACCCCTATCTCAGGGGACACTCGGCCCGGATCGCCGATCTCGCCGCCACGGTCGCCGCCGAGATGGGGCTCGATGAGGAGGACGTCGAACTCGTCCGGACCGCGGGCCGGCTCCACGACATCGGCAAGATCGGGATTCGGGAGGAGATCCTCAACAAGCAGGGTCCGCTCACCGACGAAGAGTTCGAGCACGTCAAGAACCACACGGTGACGGGCTCCCAGATTCTGGCGCCCCTGTCCCACCTGAAGCACATCATCAACGTGGTCCGAAGCCACCACGAGCGCTGGGACGGCAAGGGATATCCGGACGGCATCGCCGCGGAGCAGATTCCCTTCGGCGCCCGGATCATCGGCGCGGTGGAGATCTACGACGCCCTGACCACCTCCCGCCCGTACCAGGAGAAGATGGTGCCCGAACTCGCCATCGAGCGGCTTCGCGATCTGGTCGGCACCGTGCTCGACCCCCAGGTTCATCGCGCCCTCCAGGCGGTCGTCGCCCGGCGCGAAGCGCTGATCTTCCTCGACGATTCGCGTGGCTGACCCGGCCGCCCTCCGGGTCGTCGTCGTCGACGACGACCCCGCGATGGTGGCCCTCGTCCGCAAACTGCTCCAGGCCAGTGGATACCAGCGCATCACGATCTGCGTATCCGCCGCCGAGGCCCTCGTCCAGGCGGCGGACGCCGACCTGATCCTGCTCGACCACCAACTCCCCGACGGCACCGGAATCGACCTGTTACCACGGCTGATCGGCCGGCCCAACCCGCCCTCCGTGGTGATGGTGACGGGTGAGGGCAACGAGACCCTCGCGGCAGCCGCCCTCCGGGCCGGCGCCGACGACTATCTGGTCAAGGACGCGCGGCTCCGCGAGTTGCTCCCTCAGATCGTCGAGCGGGTCCGTCGCCACCGCGCCCTCGAGGAGGCTCAGACCGCCGTCGAACAGGAACTGGTCCGGGCCGAGCGCCTCGCGGCCATCGGCGAGATGACCGTGACGCTCCACCATGAGATCAACAATCCGTTGATGAGCGCCTCGGCGGAGGTCGAATTGCTCCTGACCGACCGCCGGATCGACGGTGACAACCGTGCCAGCCTGATCTCGGTGCGGGAGAGCCTGGTGCGGATCCGTGACATCATAAAGAAGGCGGGCGACCTTCGGCAGGCGTCGAGCGAGGACTATCTGGCCGGCCTCCGGATGATCAACCTCGGCGGCGCGACCGCCGCCAGCATCAACCATCGGGGCCGGGCCCTGCTGTGGATCGCCGATGAGTCCACGGCCCGGCTCGCCGCGCTCATCCTCCGCCACGGCGGTTTTACCGTCGAGCGGGCCGGATCGGCCCGGGAGCTCACCTCCGGAGCGGGCCGCCTGGGCGTCAACCTCGTGGTAGTCTCGGCCCCGGGCACAACGGACAGGAACCAGGCGTTTGCGGGTTTCGAGCCCGACCCGCACCGCCTCTATGCCCTCGTGGCCCTGATCGCCGGCGACACCACCGCAGCGCGGGCCGCGGGCGCCGACCGGGTACTCGCCCTCCCCTTCGACCCCGCGACTCTCTCCGAGGAACTGCTCGCGACGGTGGCGGCCCGCCTCGGGCAGTAGCGCCTAACGAGGCTGCCGGCCGAGCCGCGGAAGCGACGGGTCATCCCCCTCAGCCGGAGAGAGTTCCCAGGCCGGCACCACCGGCAGCAGGTGGACGATCGAGTTGGCGTAGTACTCCAACAGGGGCCGAGCGCCGGGCATGATCACCAAGTTCGGCCCCTCCCGATGAACCCAGCGCCGGGCCCTGAACGTCCGCCACGCCCGTTCCCAGACTTCCGTCACCGCAAGCTCCGACCGAACCATCCTGGCGTTGGTGTCCTTGAGCCGGTCCTTGAGCTCCGCCATCCGGTCCCACAGGGCATCGAGCGGCACGGCGCTCGTATGGAATGAGAGAAGCGCCGCGGCCACGAACGGGACCGGCGTTACCGGAATCACCGCACCCGCGCGAGTCATGACCAGATCAGCCAACTGCTGAATCACCGGAAGCCGCTCCTCCCTCGGCACGGTCAGCAGGTCCGCGCGCTCACCCGCCAGCCAGGCACGCACCGAAATCGGGGCGTCGAAATTCACCGCCACCCGGCCGTACCGCTGCTTCTGTCCGGTGAGCACCAACAACCCGACCCAGCCCGCCAGTTGCTTCAGATATGACGGTCGCGGCACGTCGGTAACCAGCTCCCGCGTGAGCGTCCGGTCCTCCAGCACCCGGTCATAGTTGATGGCGACGGGCACCAGCCAGAGATCGCCCTCGAACCGGGGATCCTTCAGCGTACCGACGATGTAGTCGAGGAGGCCAATCTTGGCCGGCCGGAGCGTCCCATCGCGGGTCAGGCCGCCTTCGGGAAAGATTCCCTGCGTCACACCGTTTAGGGTGATGAGCTGGACGTAGCGCTCCAGAACGACATGGTAGAGGGGATCACGAAACTTCCGCCGGATGAAATAGCTCCCGAAACTCTTGAAGATGTACTCCAGCGGCCAGGTCCGGGCCCATTCGCCCACCGCGTAACTGATGCTGACAACCTGGGCGAGCACGTACGTCACGACGACGTAGTCCATGTTGGACCGGTGGTTCACCAGGTAGACCACCACATCCTTCTTGGGGATCCGGCTCAAGGCCTGATGGTCGTGGTATTCGACAGTCACCTTGTAGAACAGGCGGGTCAGAAGCTTGGAGAAGTTGTAGCCGAGTTTGTAGTAGGAGAGCACGTTGAAAACGGGACGATCTCCTCGATGTACCGGCCGACCAGCCGTTCCACTTGTTCCCGTGGAACCCGCTGGATTTCGGCGTGTCGCGTAATCGCGGTCTGGATCACCCAATCCGCCACCAGCTCGGCCTTGACGCGTTTCGTCGCCGTGAGCTTGTAGCGATCGACCCGGGCGCGGAACTCGAGCACGGTTCGGCGCCCCCAGCTCCGGAGCGCCCGGCGAGCGAGCCAGAGCGCCAGCGCGAGTCCGGCCAATACCGCGCCGGCAACGGCCGGCCAGGAAACGGAACTGGTGCCGTCGCTCACACTGCCTTACGACGGCTTGTTGAACCCGAAATCCACCTTCGGCACCGCCCGCTCGGCCGCGTCCTCGATCTCCCACAACTCCGCCGGCGTGGCCTTGGCGAGGCCGGTGACGAGGTTGGTCGGGAACTGGGCCTGTTTGGTGTTGTAGAGCGTCGCCTCGTCGTTATAGAGCTGCCGGGCGAAGGAAATCTTGTTCTCGGTGCTGGTCAGCTCTTCCTGGAGTTGGGCCACGTTGCCGGTCGCCTTGAGGTCGGGATAGGCCTCGGTCAGGGCGAAGAGCCGACCGAGGGCCTGGGTGAGCTCACCCTCGGCCTTCGCGGTGGCGCCGACGCCCTGGGCGCTGACGGCCTTGTTACGAGCGGAGATGACCGCCTCGAGAGTCTGCTTCTCGAAGTTCATCGCGCCCTTCACCGTCTCGATCAGGTTGGGAATCAGGTCGTGACGGCGCTTCAACTGCACGTCGATCTGCTTCCATGCATTCAAGACCCGATTCTTGAGTGCGATGAGTCCGTTGTAGGCGCCGACCACCCACAGTGCGACCACCACCACCACCACAAGAAAGATCCATGTGCTCATGGCCTGGCCATCCTCCCGGAAAGTGAACTGAACCTGCCGAACCCCCAGCGGGGAACGAGCGGGAAAGATAGGGGGTTTCGGACCTTTCGCAGGAACCGGCGCCGGATCGGGTTGAATCGGTTATTCGAACGCCGGCGGGCGGCCCAATTTGGCGATTCACGGTAACAGGAGGCTAAGGTGACGTTGGTTGAGACAATGACAACGGTGGGAGTGGTCGGGATAATGGCGGGCGCCCTTATCCGCCCATGGTCGGCCGAGGCGGATCGGGCCCGGGTGACGGCGGCGCAGGGCCAGGCGCTCAACGCTTACCGACAGGCCCAGTCGTGGGCGACCGTGCTCGGGCGCACGGTGGTGGTCACGATCGCAACGGATTCGGTGGTGGTAACGACCGGCCCGGCCGATTCCGCCGTCCTCCTCCGGAGCCCTGGACCAGGGGCGTTCGGGGTAGTGCTAACGCCCGCACGCCACGTGGCCGCCTTCGCCCCTTCCGGGATGGCGGCGGGCGCGGCCAACGTGACGCAGGTGTTCTCGCGGGGTTCGGTTCAGCGACAGCTCGTCATGTCGCGCCTCGGGCGGATCCGGGTCAATTAGCGACGGCGTCGCGATCGATGGCGTATTTGCGAATCTTGGCCAGCAAGGTCGAACGGGCAATGCCAAGAAGCTGGGCGGCGTTTCGGCGATTGCCGTGGGTGAACCGGAGCGTGGTGGCGATGTGCCGGCGCTCCACTGCATCGATCGGCTCAGGCACCGCGGGGCGATTTGGGGTCAGCGCGGCCCGAAGCTGGGGCCAGTCGACCCCGGGGAGATCAGTGTCGAGCACGATGGCGTCGAGACCCGGGGTTGCGAGGGAGTCCACGACACCGGCCGCGTCTTCCTGCACCACGACATGGTGACCCTGGGATCGCGCCGATTCGGCGAGGGAACGGGTGAGAACTTCGCGATCGCTTGCGATCAGGAAACTGAGTTTGCGGCCCGTGGCCGGTGCCATCGTAGTCGTCATATCGGATGTCCTTGAGGCGTTCGAAGGTATCCCATTAGACGACTGACAGGACGAAACTTGTACGGCGGAAAATCAGAACGGCCGAACAGGGATGAGCCTGTCTCGGCCGTTCCGGTGGAGGCC
>JAYUZK010000287.1:0-2649 GCA_043751835.1 Gemmatimonadota bacterium
TCGGGCGGGGCCCGGACGCCGGCGAGACGTGGTGATCGTCATCGGGCATGCTCCGGCACGCGCAGGCTGTCGAGTTCCGCGGCGATCCGCTCCAGCGCCGGACGCCAGTCCGCCGATCCCGCGGGACGGCGTACCAGCCGGATATTGGGAAACCACGGGTTCCGTTCCTCGCCGTGGGCCGTCCAGTCCATTCCGTTATCCAGTTCCCACGTCGGGGCGCCGGCGGCGCCGCCCAGCGAACTCACGGCCGTGGGGGCCGTGACCACCGCGTCGAGGTTCCAGACCAGGCCGACCACGCTCTCGAGATCGTTTTTGAGATTCTCCTTGGGCCAGCGATGAATCGTGACCCCAAACCGTTCGTGCACCCGAGCGATTTCCGCGGCGCAGTCGTCGTACTGGAGGTTGACCCAGTGCACACCGTCGAGCCGGAACAGAGGCTCCCAGTCGTCGATGGCCGAATAGGCCCGCATCCGGTCCTCGGTGAGAAGGCCGCTCCGCCAGCAGATCCCGACTTTGAGGCCGGCGCCCATGGCGTCGAGCCGCCCGGCCCACTTGGTGGCCTGGGCCGAGTCGGGATGGAAGAACCGCGACTCGAGCGGGAAGGCATCCCGATTCTTGCGGAGGTAACGCGGCAACCCGCCGATCGGGCAGTGGAAGTCGAATTCTCCTTCCTTCCATTTCCCGTCGTCGATGACCGTCACGCTCGGGAACGCCCGGCTGAAGAGGCTGGTGAGGCGCGGAGAGGCCGCGAGCGTGACGGAGGCGCCGGCCGCCACGAGTTCGCGGACGCAGCTGGCAAAGAGGATCTCGTCACCCAGGCCCTGCTCCCGCCAGACAAGAATTCGCTTCTCGACTACCGGCTCGCCCCGCCAGATTGGCCAGGGGAATCGAGCGGCCGGATCGAGCCCCTGTTTCGCCCACCGCCATTCGTACTGGGCCCAGCCCGCGGCGAAGTCGCCGGCGGAGAGCAGGGCGGTCGCGAGGTTCCACTGGGCCTCGACGTGCTCGGGCCGCTGTTCGATGACCGCCCGATAGGCCGCCGCGGCGCCGGCGCAATCGCCTAACGCCAGCAGCGCGTTGCCGAGATTGAATTGGGGGACCGGGTCTTCGGGGGTGCAGGCTACCGCGCGCTGGTAGGCGCCCACCGCGTCCCGGTGGCGCTCGACCCGCTCCAGCATCGCTCCCAGATTGAGCCAAGGATCGGCCGCACCGGGACGGAGGCGCGCCGCGCCCTCGAAACAGACCGCCGCACCGGCATAGTCGCCCCGCTCGCGGAGGAGTTGCCCGAGGTTGAAATGCGCCGGCGCAAGGCCGGGATTCTGCCGGGCGGCCCGACGGTACCCCGCGATCGCCTCGTCAATCCGCCCAGCCTGCTGGGCGGCGAGTCCGCGATGGAAGGCGGCCAGCCCGGGAACGTCCCGATGATCGGGCAGATTCACGGCGACTTCCCGCCCGACAACCATGCGGCGAGGTCTCCCGCCACCCGGTCAAGTACTACCCCCCATGGCTGCTCAAAGTCGTGCTTCCGCGCGATCCGCAGCGAGGTCAGCCACGGAGAGCGATCCTCGCCGAACGCGGTCCAGTCGCTCCCGCTGTCGACCTGGATCGTCGGCGTCCCAACGGCCCCGGCCAGCGAACTGACGGCCGTCGGGGCCGTCACCGCTCCGTCAAGGACGCTGAGCAAACCGACCACGCTCTCCAGATCGTTCCGGAGATCCTCGCCATCCCAGCGGTGAATTGCGATCCCCTGCGACCGAGCCTCGGCCAGCTCCTGGTCGCACTCGTCGTACTGGAGATTGACCCAGGTGATGCCCGGCGTCTGCAATACCGGGAGCCACGCCGCCCACGGGGCGTAGTGCCGGGACCGGACGGCCGTGAGCAATCCGCTCCGCCAGCAGATGCCAACCTTGCGGCCCGGGCTGAGCTGGGAGAGGCGGACCTGCCACTTGTCCCGCTGGGCCTCGAGCGGCCGGAGGAAGGCGCCGGTGCCCAGGAAGTGTTTGCGGCTCCGGCGGAGCCAGCGGGCGAGACTCCCAAGCGGCGCATGCCAGTCATAGACCAGGCCGTCCAGTGCGCCGGGCTCGCTGCCGATCACCTCAGCCGTTGGAAAGGCCCGGCGGACCAGGTCGACCAGCCGGAGGCTCACGACCAGCACCACTTGGGCGCCGGCGGCAATCAGATCGGGGACCATCGTGAGGAAGAGGAGCTCATCGCCGAGGCCCTGTTCCCGCCAGACCACGATCCGCTTGCCACGAACGTCCTCCCCCTGCCAGAGCGGTCCGCCCGGCAGGACCGGGACCTTGAACTGGTTGCCGTCGCGCCACCGCCACTCGTATTCATCGAACCCGCGAGCGAGATCGCCGCCGCCAATCAGCGCCAGCGATCGGTTCCAGCGGGCGTCCCCGTAGTTGGCATCGATCGCCAGAGCCCGGTCGTAAGCCTCGACGGCCTGGGCATACTTCCCGCTGTCTCGCCACAGATTGCCGAGGTTGTACGCGGCCTCGGCCAGCGTCGGCTTGAGCCGAAGCGCCTCACCGTAGCTCCGCGCGGCATCCTCGAACTGACCAAGGGACTTCTGGATGTTGCCCATCGTCACCCGGGCCTCGGCCAGCCAGCCGTCGAGCGCGATCGCCCGGCGGGCGGCCGCGA
>JAYUZK010000288.1:0-22601 GCA_043751835.1 Gemmatimonadota bacterium
GCCATTCGGCTGCTCGGGAAGCTCAGCAAGACCTTCGGCGTCCGGCTCGCTCTTCGGCAGCTGTTCGAGGCGCCGACCATCGCCCAGCTCGCGGTCGTCGTCGATCCGCCCTCGGTCGTCGAGACCCAGCTGCTCGGGCTCTGGGCCGAGATCCTCAAGCGGGACCCGGTCGGCCGGGACGCCAACTTCTTCACGCTCGGCGGGCACTCCCTCCTCGCCATCCGGCTCCTCGGCCGGATCAGCAAGACCTTCGGCATCCGGCTGTCCTTGCGCTCCCTGTTTGACGCTCCGACACCCCGGCAGCTCGCGGCCATGATCTCCCCTCAGATCCAACCCCAGGGCGACTCGGAGGACCTCGCCGCCCTCCTGGCCGACCTTAGGCAATTGGACTCCGTGGCGGCGGCCAAACTCCTTTCGGAGCCGGCCGACCAGGGACGAGCGCCATGACGTCCAAGTCTGATTCCACCGACAGCCTCCGGGAGCGATTGTCGAGGCTGACGCCGTCACAACGGGCGTTGCTGGCTCAACAGCTGGCCCAGCCTGCCCCGGCGACGACGATCCCGCGCCGCACCAATCCCGATTCAGCCCCGCTGACCTACAACCAGGAGTTGTTGTGGGCGCTTGATCAGGCGATGCCCGGCGTCCCCGCCTACAACGTGCCGCGCGCGTTCCGAGTTCGCGGGGGTTTCGATCTCGGGCTGCTCCGCGAGGCGATCGCGGTCCTGGTCGAACGTCATGAGACGCTCCGCACCGCCTTCGCGGCGACTCGATCCGGACCGCGGCAGCGAGCCCTGCCGACCCGGCCGGTCCCATTCGAGGTCGTCGCCGTCCCCGGGGATCCCGCCGAGCAGGAGGCCAGGCTCCCATCGCTCCTCAGTGAAGCATGCCGCTTCTCGTTTGATCTGTCTCGTGGCGAGCTGTTTCGGGTAACGGTATTCGACCTCAGCACCACCGATCGCGTGGTTCTGCTGCTGTCCCACCATATCGTCTGCGACGAATGGTCCCGCAACGTACTCTTCCGCGAAATCAGCGCCCTGTATGGCGGTCTCAAGCGGGGCCAGCCGGTCTCGCTGCCCGATCTGCCGATTCAGTACGCGGACTATGCCGAATGGCAAAGAGCCGGGATGCGGGGCGGTGAGTTGGATTCCGAGATCACCTATTGGCGGTCCCAGCTTCGCGACCTGCCGTCGCTGGATCTTCCGATCGACCGCCCCCGTTCGGCAACATCTTCGATGGCAGGCGCCCGCCGTCGCTACCACCTGGCCCCGGAGCTGGCCGGGGCGGTTCGTCACCTGAGCCAGCGTCTTGGCGTGACCCCCTTCATGACCTATCTGACGGTCTTCAAAGTCATGCTGATGCGGTACGCCAATCAGACCGACATCGTGGTCGGCTCGCCGATCTCGTCCCGTAGTCACCCGGAACTCGAAGGGCTCATCGGCTATTTCCCGAACGTGCTCGTTCTCCGGACCGGCCTGAGCGCCGCCCCGACATTCGCCGAGGCGGTCAGTCGGGTTCGCGAGACCTGCCTTGATGGTTTTTCGCATCAAAGCGTCCCGCTCGAGATGCTGGCGCTGGAACTGAAGAAGGATCGTTCGCTGGGATACGATCCATTGTTCCGGGTCCTGTTCCTGAATCTCGACAAGGACGCGACGGCCCCGACGTTCGACGATGCCTCAGTCGAGCTGGTTCCGACGGATTTCCGGACGTCGAAGTTCGACTTCACGCTTTCGACCCGCGAAAGCGCCGAGGCCTTGGCCATCGGGATCGAGTACAGCACCGACCTGTTCGACCCGCCCACGATCGACCGAATGGCAGGGCATTTCGAAACCCTGCTTCGTGGGGCTCTCACCAATCCGGACGCGCCGATCACCGTCGTCCCGATGCTCACAAGCTCCGAGCGCCAGCGGCTTCTGGTGGACTGGAACTCGACCGCCGCCCCCTACCCGGCCAACCTCACCCTCACGAAACTCCTGGAAGGACAGTGTCACCGTACGCCGACCGTGACGGCTATCCGGTTCGGCGAGTCTTCCCTGACCTTCGCCGCGCTGCATGCGCGGGCCAATCGCCTGGCGCACTACCTGCGCGGCCTGGGCGTCGGCCCCGGAGTCCTGGTCGGCATCTGTGTGGAGCGGTCGATCGAGATGGTTGTGGGCCTACTCGGCGTCCTGAAGGCGGGCGGCGGGTACGTTCCCCTCGACCCGGAGTACCCCACGGACCGCCTGGCATTCATGATCGGAGACGCCAACGCAGCAGTGCTGCTGACCCAGGGTCATCTGGCGTCGCTCCTCCCGCCACACGCGGGGCGGACCGTGCGCCTCGACACCGACTGGGACACGATTGAATGCCTGCCCGCGACGCCGCCCGAGCCCCTGGCCGGGCCGGGGGACATCGCCTACATGATCTACACCTCGGGGTCGACAGGCCGCCCCAAAGGCGCCATCAACGGCCACGCCGGCATCGTCAATCGGCTCCTGTGGATGCAGGAGCACTTCCGGCTCACGGACAGCGACACGGTTTTGCAGAAGACCCCGTTCAGCTTTGACGTGTCCGTATGGGAATTCTTCCTTCCGCTGACGACCGGCGCGCGTCTGGTCCTGGCCGTGCCGGGGGGACACCGGGATCCCGGGTACCTCAGCGAGGTGATCGTGACCGACCGTGTCACGGTCCTGCATTTCGTCCCGTCGATGCTCCGCGCGTTCCTGGCCGAACCGGCGGCCGCGCGCTGCCGCGGGATCCGCGAATTGATCTGCAGCGGCGAAGCGCTCTCGCACGCCTTGGTGCAGCAATGCCACGACGTGCTGCCGGCCCGCCTCACCAACCTGTACGGACCGACCGAAGCCGCCGTCGACGTCACCTGCTGGACTTGCGATCCGGACTATCGAGGAGCCGTCGTTCCGATCGGGCGGCCAATCGCCAACACAACTACCTATATCCTCGATGCCAACGGCGGGCCGGTGCCGGTGGGCGTCTCGGGCGAGTTGTACCTCGGCGGCGTGCAAGTGGGACTCGGGTATCACAATCGACCGGACCTGACCGCCGAGAAATTTATCCGGGATCCGTTCGGTGGCGGGCCCGGTGCCCGGCTCTATCGAACCGGCGACCTGGCGCGGTACCTGGAAGACGGCAACATCGAATTCCTCGGCCGGATTGATCATCAGGTGAAGCTTCGGGGCTTCCGAATCGAGCTGGGCGAAATCGAGGCCTCGCTGGTCAGCCATCCGATCGTGCAAGAGGCGGTCGTCCACCCCCACACCGATGACGCGGGTGACACCACCCTCGTGGCCTACCTCGTGCCTCGAACGACGATCGCGGCGACCGACCCGGGCATCGAGACCGTCGAGAAATGGCAAGCGGTCTTCGACTCGGCCTACGGCGACGGCTCAACAGCCGCAGACGGCAGCGACGACGCCGAATTCAACATCAAGGGGTGGGTAAGCAGCTACGACCTGGCCCCGCTTCCGGCCAGCGAGATGCGGGAGTGGGTCGACCTTACCTGCGACCGGATCCGGGCCTTGCGGCCACACCGAGTGCTCGAGATCGGATGCGGCACCGGACTCCTCCTGTTCCGGATCGCTCCCGAGACCGAGCGCTACGTCGGCGTGGACGTGGCGAGGACAGGCCTCGACGCTATTCGAGGGACGGAAGCCTATCACCGCCTCCCGCAGGTCGACCTGCGACAGGGCGCCGCGCACGATCTGGACCAGTTTCGATTGGAGCAGTTCGACACCATCATCATCAACTCGGTTGCCCAGTACTTCCCATCCGCGGACTATCTCGTCGGGGTCCTCCGCCGAGCCATCGACCTGCTGGCGCCTAACGGGGCCCTCTTTCTCGGCGATATCCGGAGTCTGCCCCTGCTCGAAACGTTCCATAGCTCGGTGGCCGGGTTCCAAAACGGGCCTGACGCGACGGTCGATTCGGTCCGCGACCGGCTTCGGCAACGCCTCTGGGAAGAGGCGGAGCTGGTGATTGACCCGGCGCTCTTCTACCAGGTGGCGACCGAGCAGGGAAGCGCGACCGTGGACGTGATGCCTAAGGCGGCCCGGTTCCGCAACGAACTCTCGAAGTTCCGATATGACGTCGTCCTTCGGCGGGGCGCCGCCTCCAATCGGACCCACGAGGCGATCGTACACGAGGGCCCCATCGGCGTCGAATCGCTAGCCGCACTGCTGCGGGACAGGCCGCCCCTGGTGCGCCTGACCAACGTCCCCGACAGCCGGCTCGAGCGCGACCTTCAATTCGCCGAAGGACTGCGGCACGCCAAGCCGGACTTGTCGGTTGGCGCGCTCCGCCTGCAAACGGAGCAGGTCCCCACCGGCGGCATCGACCCGGCGACCTTGGCCGATGCGGCCGCCGGATACGCAGTCGAAGTGTACTGGACACCCGGGTGCGAACCCGGAACGTTTGAGGCGGTCCTACGCCGGACCAACCGTTACCCGGATCCGATCGGGCCCACCGCGTACGCGCCGGGCGCGGAGCGCCCGTGGGAAGACTTCGTCCACCACCCGCAGCCGCCTTCGTTCAGCGACACGATACTCGTTTCTTTGCGGGCGCATCTCAGTGCCCGGTTACCGGACTACATGGTACCATCGCAATTCGTCCGCATGGAATCACTCCCCCTGTCACCGAACGGCAAAGTCGATCGGAAGCGGCTCACGCCGCCCAACGTCGTCCATTCGGCACGGGAATACACGGCGCCGCGAACACTCCTCGAGCGAGACATTGCCGCCGTCTGGGCCGAGGTCCTCCGACTCGACCGGGTCAGCGCGACCGACGGGTTCCTTGAACTCGGAGGGCACTCCCTTCAGGCGATGCGAATCATCGGGAGGATTCGGCAGGTTCATGGGGTCACGATCCCACTCGCCCGGCTGTTGACCGGGGCGAGCGTCGCCGACCTGGCGGGCCTGGTCGAGGCGGCGGGCGGGGCCCCGGACCCGGGCGACGACCTCGGACCGATGGTGTCCGTCGCGCGGGACCAATTCCGCCGACCCGGAGCACCGTGACCATGACCGAGAGCTCCGCTCCATCCACGACCGCGGCACCGCCTGGCACGGTGGAGACGCACGCCTTTCCGTGTTCGGTGCAGCAGCAACGCTTCTGGCTGCTCGATCAGGTCAACCCCGACGCCGCCGCGTATACGATTCCCATCGCGCTCCGCCTGTCGGGACCCCTGAATCCAGCCAGCCTCGAGGCCGCGGTCAACTGTGTCGTCGAACGCCACGAGTCGCTGCGGACCGTTTTTCCGCTGGAGGGCGAGACTCCGGTGCAAATCGTGCGGCCCCATGTCCGCATCGGCATCGCGATCGAAGAGGTTTCGGCCATGGAGTCGCCGGACGAGGATCCCATCGCGGCCGCGTTGCAGCGCGAGGCGAACCGGCCGTTCGACCTCGCGACGGGCCCCTTGATCCGCGCCCGGCTGTACCGGCTCGGTCCGAATGAGCACGTGCTCGCCCTGACGCTGCATCACATCGTGGCTGATGGCTGGTCCATCGGAATCCTCCTCAAGGAGGTGGCCGCGGCCTACACGGCTCTCGCGAAGGGTTTGCCGCCGGCGTTTGAGCCTCTGCCGCTGCAATACCCCGACTACGCCGTTTGGCAACGCCGGGTGGTCGACGGACCCGCGGTCAGCCGTCAACTGACGTGGTGGAAGAATGAACTGCAAGGACCGCTGCCATCGCTGGATCTGGCGACGGACAGGCCACGACCTGCCGTTCTTCGCTACGAGGGCGACAAGCGCGAGTCGTCGATCAGCGCCGCGACGGCCACTTCCATTCGGGACCTGGCCCGCCGCTCGGGGGCCACGCCCTACTCAGCCTTCCTCACCGCCTTCCAGATCCTGCTGCATCGGCTGAGCGGGCAGGACGACATCATCGTCGGATCGATCACGTCGGGCCGCCACCGGGTGGAGACCCAGAGACTGATCGGACTATTCGTCAACACGCTGGCCATTCGCGCCGACCTGTCTGCGCAGCCGTCGTTCACCGCGTTACTCGAGCGCACCCGCGACCGAGTCCTTGGCGCGCTCTCGAATCAGGACGTGCCGTTCGAGCGAGTGGTGGAAGAGGTCCAGCCCGACTGGGACCGAAGTCGCAGTCCGGTCTTTCAGGCCGCGTTCCAGCTACTGGAAGGTCTGGCCGAGGGCCTGGCCCTACCGGGTATCGCGGCGACCCACCTGCCCGCCCGAAAAGCCACGTCCAAGTTCGAACTGACGCTGATGCTCCACGCCGAGCCATCGGGCGGCCTTCGGGCGGTGATCGAGTACTGCAGCGAGCTGTTCAGTCCGGCCTCGATCGATCGGATGCTGCGCCACTACGAGGCGCTGCTGATTGCCATCGCCGCCAAGCCCGACGAACCCGCGGAGCGGCTGACCATCCTTCCCGACGACGAGCGCACGCGAGTGGTGTACGAGTGGAACGACACCGACGCGCCCTATCCGGACGGCGCCGTCCTCAACGATCTGATCGAAGTCCAAGTCGATCGGACCCCAGATGCGGTGGCAGTGGAATGGGAGGGCGGCCGGGCCACCTTCGCCGAGCTCGACCAGCGCGCCAACCAGCTGGCTCATCGCCTGGTGGCACTGGGAATCGGGCCGGACCAGGGCGTCGGGCTCTGTGCGGAGCGTTCGCTCGACTTGGTCGTCGGGATGTTGGCCGTACTCAAGGCCGGGGGCTACTACGTCCCTCTCGACCCGGACTACCCGACCGAGCGCCTCGCCCGCATGATGGGGAATGCGCCGATGCGCGCGATCCTGGTCCAGGCACGGTGGCGATCGCGGGTCCCGGAATCCGGAGCCGAGATTGTCCTTCTCGATGACAGCTCCTCGGCCTGGCCAACCCATCGCCTGCCCCAGCGCGCCACACCGGACGATCTGGCGTACGTGATCTATACCTCGGGGTCGACCGGGCTGCCGAAGGGCGTGATGATCCCGCGGCGAGCCGTGGTCAACTACGTCCACTGGATGCAGGGCGCGTTCCCGGTCACGGCGGATGATGCGGTGCTCCAGAAAGCACCGGCCGGCTTCGACGCGTCGGTTTGGGAGTTCTACCTCCCGCTGGTGTCGGGAGCTCGCCTCGTCCTCAACAGAGCGGGGGCGCAACTCGACCCGGCCGATCTGGCGAAGGCGATCGTTCGCCATGGCGTCACGGTGCTTCAGCTGGTGCCGACGCAGCTGTTCCTGATGCTGGAAACCGGCGCGATCCGGGATTGTACAACGGTGCGCCAGATTTTCTGCGGCGGTGAGGCGCTCCCGGCGGACCTGCTGGGTCGGCTGGCCGAGGCGCTTCCGCGGGTCGGTGTCACCAACCTGTATGGGCCGACCGAAGCGACCGTCTACGCCACCTTCTGGTCCCTCGACCGCGCCGCGTTCGACGGAACCGCCCCGATCGGGCGTCCGATCGCCAACGACCGCGTGTACATCGTCGACCGAGCCGGGCAGCCGTGTCCCATCGCGGTGCCCGGTGAACTGTGGATCGGCGGTGTCGGAGTCGGCCGGGGCTACCTGAACCAACCGGACCTGACGCGCGAGCGCTTCATAGCCGACCCGTTCAGGCCTGACTCCGGCAATCGGGTCTACCGGACCGGCGACCTCGCCCGCTGGCGCGACGATGGGAGTTTGCAGTATCTGGGCCGGATCGACAATCAGGTCAAGCTGCGGGGATTTCGAATCGAGCTTGGTGAGATCGAATCCGCGCTGGTCGGACAGCCCGGGATTCGTGGTGCAGTGGCTATGGTGCGTGGCGATCGACTCGGCAACTTCAGTCTCGCGGCGTACGTCGTCGCGGAGCCGGGCGCGCTCTCCCCGGCCGGGTTGAGGGAAGCGCTGCGCAAGACGCTGCCCGAATACATGATTCCCGCGTCCGTCACGGTTCTCGACGAATTCCCGACCACGCCCAACGGGAAGATCGATCGACGGGCCTTCCCCGAGCCAGCGCAGAGCGCCAAGGGTCGGGATATCACGGCCCCGGTCACCGAAGCCGAACGGATCGTTGCCACCACGATGGCGAACGTTCTATCGCTCGAGACCGTAGGCCGCGACGAGGATTTCTTCCGTCTTGGCGGCCACTCCCTCCTCGTCATGCGTCTGGTCTCGCGGTTGCGCGACGGGTTTGGCCCCGACGTCACGATTCAGTCGGTCTTCGAGAATCCAACGCCGGCCCGATTGGCCGCCCGCCTCAGGCCGCCGGGCCTGGAGGACACCGCCTCCCTTATCGCTCGACGACCCGATGGATCAACGAGTCCGTTGTCGTTCGCTCAGGAGCTGATCTGGGTCCAGTCTGAAATGGACCGCACGTCGGCCGCCTACAACGTTCCCATCGCTCGAAAGGTCCTCGGCCCGTTCAACCCTGACGCCTGGCAGGTGGCCCTCAACCAACTGGTGATCCGCCACGACTCATTGCGGTCGATCGTTCAGCTCCAGGGCGGAATCGCTCAGATGGTCGTTCAACCGCCCGCTCCCGTCCCGATGGAGTATCGCGATCTCCGTGAGATGAAGGATCCTCACAACGAGGCGATCCGCCATGGAAGGAATGCGGCCGCCGCCCCGTTCGATCTCGGTGTTCCGCCGCTGATTCGATCCTCGGTTTTCCGAACGGCCGACGCGGAATTCATCGTGCTGCTTCTTGGACATCACATCGCCATCGACGGCGGCTCGATCGCAATTCTCTGGTCCGATCTCGTCGCCCTGTACGATGCGGCGATGGGCGGGGGCAAGGCCAGCCTGCCTACCCTCCCGATCCGTTACGGCGACTATGCGGCCTGGCAAAGGGACCGCCTGCGCGGCGCGGCGCTGGATCAGATGGTGGATTCGTGGAGGGCGGCCCTCAGCGGGTGCCCAACGGTGGTCGATCTCCCCACGGATCGACCCCGGGGCCGGTTGACCTTCGGCACCGGAGATCAGGTCACCACGACCGTGCCGCTGGAGATCCTCTCCGCCCTCGAGCGCTTGGCAGCCGACCGCGGCGCCACGCTCTACATGGTGCTCCTCGCGGCTTGGCAAGTGCTGGTCCATCGGTACTCTCAACAGAGCGACTTCGTCGTGGGCTCGCCGGTCGGCGGCCGGCCGACACCGGAGACGGAGCGGATCGTCGGCGATTTTGTCAACACCGTCCTGATGCGGGCCCAGTTGCACGACGACCCGACCTTCGAGGCCTTTCTCGATCGCACCCGAACCGTAGTGATCGGCGCGCTCAGCCAAAGCGAGCTGCCGCTTGAGCACCTGTCACACGTTTTCCGGGAGCGGGGGGGCTCGGCGCCCCAGATCCAACTGATCTTCGTGCTGCAAAACAACCCGGCCTCAGACAGTTCATTCGCCGGGTGCACGACAGAACCGGTCCGGGTCCACGGCGGTGCGGTTCAGTTCGAACTGAGTCTCAGCGCGGCGACCACCCGGGGAGGGCTTCGCGCCACCCTGAGCTACCGAGATGACCTCTTCGAACGAGCCACCATCGAACGGATGCTGGCCCATTGGGAGATTCTGCTGTCCGGAATTGCCCGCGAGCCCGGGATGAGGATCGGCCGGCTGCCCCTGATGAATCCCGAGGAGGCTCAGCGGCTGATCGGGGAGTTGAGCCGGGGAACGGACGTCCCCCGATCCGGCTGGACCATCATCGAGGCGTTTGACCAGCAGGCGGCGGCCACCCCGAGCGCGCCAGCGGTGGAATGGGAGGGGGGCCGGCTGTCGTATGGCGAGCTCTCCGGCCGGGTGAACCGGCTGGCGGCGCAGTTGACTCGCCGGCGGATCGGCCCAGGGCAGTTAGTCGCGATTCATATGCACCGATCTGCCGGCCTGGCGGTCGCAATGCTCGGGACGCTCAAGGCCGGCGCGGCCTATCTCCCGGTCGACCCTGCCTACCCATCCGACCGCATCGCCTTCATGCTCAGCGATGCGGCCGTGAGCCTGGTCCTGACCGGCGTGAACAGCAGCCTCCCGCCGGGGGAACCCACTCCGACCATTGCGCTGGACGACTCCGGCGGCCTCGCCGAGGAAGCCGCCGGCGCGAGTGAGTCCCTGACGGCTTTGGCGACGCTGGACGATGCGGCCTACGTCCTCTACACCTCTGGATCGACGGGGCGGCCGAAAGGCGTCGTCGTGTCCCATCGTTCGATCGCGAACCACATGGAGTGGATGCAGGCGAATTTCCCCTGTGGTCCGGCCGATGCCGTCCTCCAAAAAACGCCAATCAGCTTCGATGCGTCGATCTGGGAGTTTTACGCCCCGCTCCTGGCCGGCGGTCGGCTAATCATGGCAACGCCGAACGGCCATGCCGACCCGGCCTATCTCATCGAGGCAATGCGTCAATCGGGAACGACGGTCATTCAGATCGTCCCAGCGATGCTCGCGTTGCTGGTCGACACGGGCGAGCTCGCGACCTGCCGCCGGCTCGCGCGGGTCTTCTGTGGAGGTGAGGCGCTGCAGCCGGATCTGGTGACCCGGTTCTTCGCGGCGTGCCCGGCGGCGCTGATCAATCTCTACGGCCCCACGGAGGCCACGATCGACGCGACGAGCTGGGTCGTCGATCGCACAACCTTCGACCATCGGGTCTCGATCGGGCGCCCGATCGAGAACATGCAGACCTATGTCCTCGACACCAATCGCGGCCCCGTCCCGGCCGGCGTCCCGGGCGAATTGGCCTTGGCGGGCCTTGGCTTGGCCACGGGCTACCTCAATCGACCGGAGTTGACAGCGGAAAAATTCGTAGCCAACCCGTTCGGCCGGTCCGCCGACAAGCTCTACCTGACCGGCGACCGGGCCCGCTGGCGATCGGATGGGTCGCTGGAGTACCTGGGACGGTTCGACCATCAGGTCAAGCTCCGGGGCTATCGGATCGAGCTGGGCGAGATCGAGTCCGCGCTCAGCGCCGTTGAGGGCGTCGCGGAGGCCGCCGTGGTGATCAGGGAGGACACGCCGGAGGATCGGCGTCTCACGGGCTACCTGACATGGCGACCGGGCCGCCAGCAGGAGATGCCAGCAGTGCGGGCGGCCTTGGCGCGGTCGCTGCCGAGCTACATGGTCCCGGCCACCTTGACGGTACTCGAAGCAATGCCGCACACCCCAAGCGGGAAAATCGACCGCCAGGCGCTCCCCGTCCCTTCGATCCAACGGCGTGACATTGCCGCGCCGCAAACACCTGAGGAGACGATTCTTCGGAGGCTCTGGGCCCGACTTTTGCACCGCGAGGACATCGACCGCTGCGACAATTTTTTCGACCTTGGAGGGCACTCGCTGCTGGCCGTCCGGCTCAGCGCGGAACTGGCAAAAGTGTTTCGGTTCCCGGTGCAGCTTCGGGTATTGTTCGATCATCCGACGCTGGCGGCCATGGCCAAGGCGCTCGACGACGCAGCCCCGAAGCCCGGGCAGGCGCGGAGAATTGCCGAGTTGGTGCTACGTATCGAAGCAGAACGGGCCACCGCCTCGAGCGGTGAGTCCTGATTCCGGATTGGCTGAGGTCCGAATGACTGATCACGACAGTCCGCTGGGCTTGAGCCAGGCCGACTTGGCCCGTATCGATGAGTTGCTCGCGGCCGAGGGTATCACCGATGCCGCACCCGGGGCGATCGCCCATCGTCCCGGGGCTACCGATGCACCGGTATCGTACGCGCAGGAACTGCTCTGGATGCTGCAGGAGTCGCAGCCTTGGCTTTCAGCCTACAATATGTGGCTGAGCCGCAGGATTCGGGGACCGCTGGACCAAGCTGTGCTCGCGCAGAGTCTTCGGCTCCTGATCGAACGGCACGAGGGACTTCGGACCACGTTCCACCCGGGGGACCCACATCCCTTCCAGCGGGTCGGATCGGCGGACGATTTCCAGATTCAGACGGTCGACCTGCGCGCCCTCCCCGAATCAGAGCGGCTAGCGGCAGGCCGGCGAAAACTGGAGGAGGTTCTGCGGGCCCCGTTCGATCTCGGCCGCACGGCGGCTGTTCGGGCCACGCTGATCGCTCTCGACGGCGAAGACTGGCTGTTCGCCCTCGTCTCCCACCACATCATCATGGACGGCTGGTCGCTCGGCATCCTGATCCGGGAGCTGTCCGCGGTGTACGCGGCGCTCTCGGCCGGCCGGACACCAACCTTGCCCGCCATTCCGATCAGCTACGCCGACTATGCTGTTTGGGAACGGGAGACGCTTACCGGGGAACGACTCGACGACAACCTGGGGTACTGGCGCCAGCGACTCGACGGCGCACTCACGACGATCGCCCTGCCGGCCGACCGGCCCCGTGGCGACCGGAACGACCAGGGGGGTGGCGATGTCCGGCGGCTCCTGCCGCCGGCGCTCCTGGAGGAGATCAAGGTATTCGCGCAGGCGAGCGGGGCCACCCTGTATATGACGATGGTGGCGGCATTCCAGACCTGGCTCAGTCGGGTCAGCGGTCAAGACGACATCGTGATCGGGTCGGCGATCGGTGGCAGGCCAAGGCCGGAGACGCACAACGTCATTGGGTACTTCTCGGGGGCGCTTCCGCTCAGAAGCCGGTTCGACACCGATCCCTCTTTCGCTGAGGTCCTCGCCGAAGTTCGGGAATCGGTGCTCGGTGCTCTCGAGCATCAGGAAGTCCCGGTCGAGCGCCTCAGCCTCGAACTCGCGCGGGACCAGGCGATGGCGGGCCAAGGCTTGTTCCAGGTCGTGCTTACGATGGCCGATCCGACACCGGCGACGCTCGCCCTTGGCGATTGCCGGATCGAAGCCGCGTCGGTTTCCCCCGGCGCGGCCAAATTCGACCTGACGCTGTTCCCGAGCGAGCGCCCCGAAGGATTGAGCCTTTTCCTGTCCTACCGCACCTCACTGTTCGACGAGGCCTCCGCGGCGTCGTTCCTCGAGCAGATCGCCACGTTGCTGACGGCGGCCGTCCGGTCACCGGCCACGCCGGTCTCGGCCCTGCCGCTGCTCTCACCGGCCGCCGCGGCCGCGCAGGCCCGCTGGAACGAAACCGAACTTCCCCTGGGCGATGCGCTGGTGCCGGCCCTGATCCTCGCCCGCGCGGCCGAGTCACCGACGCGAGCGGCGGTTCGGGTGGGCGAGGCCAAACTGACCTACGGTGAACTGGTCCAGCAGGCCACGCAACTGGCCCACCTGCTCCGTCAACAGGGTGTCACTCCGGACTCGGTGGTCGGGCTCTGCCTCGACCGATCGCCGGAGTTGGTGGTCGGTCTGTTGGGCATCTGGATGGCCGGCGCGGGCTACCTGCCGCTTCCCCCCGACCAGCCGGCGGCGCGGATCGCGCAGCTGCTCCAGACGTCGGGCGCCCTGTGGGCCGTGACGATGGGCGAGCACCGGACCCTGTTGCCCGCCGGCGTCCATTCGATCGCGCTCGATCTCGACCAGGCCCGGCTCGCGGTCACGCCGCTGACGCCGCTCCCGCCGGCACAGCCGGGCCATCTGGCCTACGTGCTGTTCACCTCCGGCTCGACGGGCACACCCAAGGGCGTCGCGATCACCCACCGCAACCTGGCTCACTATACCACAGCGATCGCGCACCGGCTCGGGCTCCCGCTCGACGGATCGGCTCGGTGGCATTGCGCCAGCGTGTCGACGCTCGCGGCCGATCTCGGCCACACGGCGGTGTTCCCCGGCCTGGCCTCGGGCGGCACCCTGCACCTGGTGCCCGCCGAGACGGCGATGGATGCGGGCCGGTGGGCGGACTACCTGGCGGCGCACCCGGTCGATCTCCTCAAGATCACGCCGAGCCATCTCCGCGCCCTGCTCGGCGACTCGACCGGCGACGCCCTCCGCCGCCGGCTCCCGCGCCGCTGGCTGGTGGTTGGCGGCGAGGCCTGCCCATGGTCGCTGATCGAGACCGTGCACGAAGCGGCGAGCTGCCGGATCCTCAACCACTACGGTCCAACCGAGACCACCGTTGGCGCGTGCACGTTCGAGCCGGCCGCCAGCGACGTGTCCCGCTGGGCCCCGGCCTCGGTCCCGATCGGGCGGCCGCTGCCTAACGCCAAGGTCCGGGTGCTGGACCACCGCGGGCAGCCGGTGCCGACCGGTGTGGTGGGCGAACTGTACGTCGGCGGCCTGGGCGTGGCGCGGGGCTACGTCGGACGGGACGACCTGACGGCCGAGCGGTTCTCGACCGACGGATCCGGCGGCCGGTGGTACCGAACCGGCGACAAGGTCCGCCAGCTTCCGACCGGCGATATCGAGTTTCTGGGCCGGCTCGACGCCCAGATCAAGGTCCGCGGCCATCGGGTCGAGCTCGAGGAAATCGAATCGGTCGCGAGCCAGTGCCCCGGGGTCCGGCAGGTGGCCGTGGGGCTGTTCGACGACCGGCTGATCGGGTTCGTGGTCGGCACGGCGGAGCCGGGTGACCTCACGGCGCACCTCACGGCCCGGCTCCCCGACTACATGGTACCCCACCACTGGGAGCGGCTGGCCCAGATGCCAATCACCCCGAACGGCAAGGTGGACCGGAAGGCGCTGTCGCCGGCCGCCCTCAGCGCGACACCGGCCGCCACCATCGGGCCGCGGACCGATCTCGAACGGCAGCTCGTGGTCATGTGGGAGGATGTGCTCAAGCGGCGTCCGATCGGGGTTCGTGACGACTTCTTTCAGCTGGGTGGGCATTCGCTGCTCGCGATCCGCCTGCTGGGCCGGATCGCGAAGGCGACCGGCGTCCGGCTGGCGCTCCGAGCGCTGTTCGATGCGCGCACCGTCGAAGCCCTGGCAGAAACCCTCGCGCCCGCGAGCCCAACCGAGGCCGTGGTGCGCGGAGCCTACGCCGAGGTGCTCAAGCGACCGGCGGTCGGTCGGCACGATGACTTCTTCCAGCTCGGTGGTCACTCGCTGCTGGCAATCCGCCTGCTGGCACGGCTCAGCAAGGCGACCGGGATACGGCTGGCACTGCGAACCCTCTTCGATCACCCGACGCCCGCTTCGCTCGCGGCCGAGATCGACCGGATCGGCGGGTCGGCTACGGCGACCAGCCCGAGTCGGGCCGGCATCACCAAGCGAGCCCGGAACGCCGTCGACGTCGGCGCCGCGGCGTCCTCGCCCGGCCCTTCCGCCGAGGAGCCGGCCCCGTGACGGAGAAAGCGTTCGTCTTCCCGAGCACCTTCTCCCAGGAAATGCTCTACCTGGTCGACCGGGCCTCGCCCGGGCAGGCTCTCTACAACATTCCGAGAGCCCGCCGGATCCGCGGGTGCCTCGAGCTGCCGGCGCTCGAACGGGCGCTCGCCGCACTGGCCGAACGCCACGAGATCCTGCGGACCCGGTTCGCCGAGCAGGATGGCGCTGTGGTCCAGTTGGTCCGGCCGGCCGGCGTGATACCGCTCGAGGTCGCTGATCTTCGGCAGACCGATCCCGACACTCGGGAACAAGCAGCGGCGCGCCTCGCCAGCGAGGCCGGAAGCCGCCCCTTCGATCTGACTTGCGACATGATGTTGCGGGCCACGCTGTATCGGCTGGCTGACGACGATTCGGTCCTGCTGCTGGTCACCCATCACGTCGCATCGGACGGGTGGTCCGGCGGCATCCTGTTCCACGACCTGTTCGAGCTGTATCTGGCGGCGGTCGAGGGACGAGCACCGGACCTCGCCCCACTGGCAATTCAGTTTGGTGACTTCGCGGCCTGGCAGCGCGACGAACTGACCGGCGATCGCCTTGCCGGACTACGACAGTATTGGACGACCAAACTGGCGGGACCCCTCCCCGCCCTCGAGCTTCCGGTCGACCGGGCGCGAACCTCGGCGGCCGGCGACTCGGGCGCGGTCGTCTCGCTGCCGATCGAACCCGCCGTCGCGGACCGGATCCGAAAGCTGTCGGCCGCGGCCGGCACCTCCACCTACATGGTGCTGCTGGCCGCGATTCAGTCCACCCTGTCCCGGCTCTGCGGCGCCGACGACGTGATCGTGGGGTCGCCGGTGGCCGGCCGCGACAACCCGGACCTCGACGGATTGATGGGTTTCTTCGCCAATACGGTTCCGCTCCGGACCCGCTTCGGCGATAATCCCACGTTCAATCAACTCCTCGCCCGGGTCCGAGCGACCTGTCTCGACGGCTTCGAGCACCATGAAATGCCGCTCGAACTGCTACTCGACGAACTGAAGCGCGCGGGCCACCTCAATGATCCGTCGCTGTTCCGGGTCGTGTTCACGATGCTCGACGACACGCCGCCGGCGCGGGAGTATCCCGGCTTCCGGATCGACTCGTTCAGACTGGCCCACGACACCACCAAGTTCGATCTGACCTTCTTCATGAGGGAGAAGGGTGAGTCCATCGGAATGTCGCTGGTCTATCGGACCGACCTGTTCGACGCCAGCACCGCCACCCGGATTCTCGAGGTCGTACACACCCTGCTTTGCGGCGCGCTCGACCAGCCGGACACGCCGGTCGGCAGTCTCCCCCTCCTCTCGGCGGGTGGCCTCGATCGCATCGCCGCCAGCCAGGGAGCCACCGTCGCCGGGGCACCCTCCCACGTCGCCGACCTGATCAGGGCGCGGGCCGCGAGTACCCCGCAAGCAATTGCCGTCCGGGCTGGGGAGCGGACCCTGCGATACGGTGACCTATGGACCCGGAGCGAATCGCTGGCCCGGGCGCTGATCGACGCCGGGATCGAACGCCACGACCTGGTGGGGCTCTGTCTCGATCGGGATCTCGATCTGATCGTGGCCGTGATGGGCATCTGGCGGGCCGGTGCGGCGTATGTACCGCTGCTGCCGGATCTCCCGACGGCTCGGCTCGAACAACTGGTGAAGGAGAGCGGGGCCCGGGTCGTCGTGACCGACACAGCCCTGCGGGAGCGCATTCCGGCCGGAATGCCAGTCATCACCGCCGACGGGCTCGAACCGGCAGCCGGAACCCGCAAGCTGCCCGCACTCGGGACCGATGACCTCGCGTACGTGCTGTTCACCTCCGGGTCCACCGGCATCCCGAAGGGGGTCGCCGTCACCCACGGGAACCTCGCCCACTACGTCAGGGCCGTGAGCACCCGGCTCGGCCTGACACTCGACGGTGCCATGCCGTGGTCGGGAGCCAGCGTCTCGACGCTCGCCGCCGACCTCGGCCACACCTCGGTGTTTCCGATCCTCGCGGCCGGCGGTACGGTCCACCTGATCCCGGCGAACGTCGCCATGGAACCAGCCGCCTGGGAGGGTTACCTCAAGCAACATTCCGTCGACCTGCTCAAGATCACGCCCAGCCACCTCAGAGCCCTGATTGGCGACGCCACCGGTCCGGCGCTGGCCGCGGTCCTCCCGACGCGATGGCTGGTGGTCGGCGGTGAGACATGTCCGTGGACGCTGGTGCGGTCGATCCGGGCCAGCGGCGCGGGGTGCCGGGTGCTCAACCACTACGGTCCGACCGAAACGACCGTGGGAGCCTGCACTTTCGCTCCTGACGAAGTGGACCTCGGCGACATCACAACCGGATCGGTCCCGATTGGCCGTCCGCTCGCCAATATGCGGGCCGAGGTGCTGGACGCCTGCGGCGAGCGGGTGCCAATCGGATTCGCGGGCGAGTTGTGGCTGGGGGGACCGCAGGTCGCCACCGGGTACCTGGCCCGCCCGGATCTCACTGCCGAACGGTTCCAGACCCGCGACGGCACTCGCTGGTACCGAAGCGGTGACCGGGTCCGACGCATCGCGACCGGCGACATCGAGTTTCTCGGTCGCCTGGACGGGCAGGTCAAGGTTCGCGGACATCGGGTCGAACTGGAGGAGATTGAACGGGTGGTGACGGCCATTCCCGGCGTCACCCAGTCCGCGGTCCGCCTTCACCAAGACGAACTGGCCGGCTATGTCGTCGCGGATCCGTCCGTGCCTGACGCGGAATTGACCCGGACCGTTCAGTCCTTGCTGCCCGACTACATGGTCCCCGTGAGCTGGACCCGCCTCGAGCGGCTCCCGCTCAATGCCAATGGCAAACTCGACCGCGCCGCGCTCCCCGCGCCCCAGGGCGCCGCGGCGGCGGCGGGACCGGATCGCCCAGAGGGGCCGGTCGAAGCCCAACTGGCCGGGCTCTTCGCGGAGGTACTGAAGCGCGACCAAGTGGCCCGCAACGCCAACTTCTTCTCCCTCGGCGGCCACAGCCTCCTTGCCATTCGGCTGCTCGGCAGGATCAGCAAGACCTTCGGAGTGCGGCTCGCCCTCCGGGCGCTTTTCGACGCACCGACCGTCGCCGAGCTGGCTGCGGTGATCGCGCCTCCCAATCCGGTGGAGGCCCCGCTCACGGCCCTGTTCGCCGACGTCCTGAAGCAACCGACGGTCGCGCGCGATGCCAGTTTCTTCGCCCTGGGTGGCCACAGCCTCCTCGCCATCCGCCTCCTGGGCAGGATCAGCCGCACGTTCGGGATCCGTCTGGCGCTCCGCGACCTTTTCGAAGCGCCGACGCCGCGGCTACTGGCCGAACTGATCGACCTCGAGCAGCAGCTGGCCGTCGCCAACGCCGCGCCAAGCAGTCTCCCGGCCGATGGCTGACCCTCTATCGGACGAGACCCGCGCCTCACGGCTCCGGCGACAACTCGCCGAGCGGCGGGCGAGCTTGTCGGCGGGGGAGCCTGGCGCGGCCCCCACCGTGGATCCGCTCTCGCCGATCACCGAGCCGATCCCTCGGAGACCTGCAGGCGCCACGGTCCCGCTGTCGTTCGGCCAAGAATTGCTCTGGCTTCTCGCCCGCAGCCATGGCGAGCTGGTCGCCTACAACCTGCCCCGCGTCTATCGATTTTCCGGTCGGCTCGACCAGAACGCCCTGCAGCGGGCCCTGGATCGCGTGGTTGAGCGGCATGAGATCCTGCGAACCGCCTTCGTGGCCGTGGGCGGAAGCCCGATCCAGTTCGTGCGGGCACCGTATCGGGTCCCGATCGCGGTGGTCGAGCTCCCGGCGTCGGCCGGCGACGAACAGATCGCGGCCGCGGTTCGTGAGGCCGCCCGGATGCCGATCCCGCTCGACGACGAACGCCAACTGCGAGGTGCGGTGATTCGGCGCGGTCCCGACGACGCCACCGTCGTGCTGACCAGCCATCACATCACCTCCGACGGGTGGTCGCGCCGAATCCTCGAGACCGAACTCCAGACCTTCTACAACGGATTCGTTCGGGGCGAGACGCCTGAGTCCCCCGAGGCGACGCTCCAGTTCGGGGACTACGCGGTCTGGGAGCGCGGTGCCATTGGCGGGGATTCACTCGACCGCCTGCTCGACCACTGGCGTGGCGCGCTGCGGGACGCACCCCAGGAACTCAACCTCCCAACCGATTGGCCCCGTTCGCCGATGCCCCGGTTCGAAGGCGCCCGGACAACCCGGAGTCTTGCCCCGGAACTGCTGCCCGCGCTCGACCGGGCCGCCGCCGCCACCAGCGCATCGCGGTTCATGGTCTCGCTCGCCGCGTTTCAGGCGCTGATGGGCCGGCATGCCAACCAGGAGGATCTGCTGGTCGCCGTCCCGATCGCCGATCGGGACCGGGCGGAACTGCAGACGATGATGGGGTACCTGGTCAATACGGTCCCGGTCCGCGGCCGACCACAATCCGACAAGCCATTCTCGGTTCTGGTCGCGGAGACGCGGGCGGCCGTGCTGGACGCGAACGAGCACCGGGGTTTGCCATTCGAGACGATTGCCACCGAGGTCGCGCGGGAGACCGGCAGCCAGCCGCCGCACCTTCGGGTGAGTTTCGCGTTCGGGGAGGCCGCGGCTCCGGGAGCGGCTGCCATGACGTTCGAGGGGCTCCGCCGCGAGCGGGTCAGCTTCGACCCCGGCTGGGCCAAATTCGATCTGAGTCTCACGCTGGCGCCGACCGCCCAGGGCCTGGCCTCCACGCTGGAGTACCGAACCGACCTGTTCACCGCCGACACGGCCGACCGGATCCTCGAACGCTATGAGGCCCTCCTCGCTGGGGCGCTCGCGAACCGGGAGACGGCCGTGGGAGCGTTGCCGGTGATGGCCGCGGCGGAGCGTCATCGGGTGGTCTTCGACTGGAATCAGACCGCCGCCCCGTTGCCACCGCGTCCGCTGATCCACGAACTGATCGCCGAGCGAACCCGGACGGGACCCCTGGCCGTGGCCGCCTCGGCAGCGGGAATCGAGCTGACCTATGGCGAGCTCGACCGGCGAGCGGCCGCATTCGCCCGGCGCCTCCGGCGCCTGGGGGTACGGAGCGAGGAACCTGTGGGTGTCTTTCTCGAGCCGTCACTCGATCTGCCGGTGGCGCTCCTGGGCATTCTCAAAGCGGGCGCGGCCTGCATGCCGCTGGATCCTTCGTACCCCGGCGACCGCCTTCGACTGATGATGACCGACGCCGGTATCCGACTGCTGGCGACCAGCCGGGATCTGGCGCCGGAGTTGGCCGATTCCGCCGCGACCGCGATCTACGTCGACGAAGCGGATGACTCCACGGACGAGGCCACCCTGCCTGACGTCGAGGCGGATGCGACGGCCTATCTGCTCTATACCTCCGGCTCGACCGGGTCGCCTCGGGGCGTGCAGTTGACGCACCGAGGTATCGTCAATCACAATCTCGCGGTCATCTCGCTCTACGGGATCGGTCCCAAGGACCGGGTCCTCCAGTTCTCGTCACTCAGTTTCGACATCTCGATGGAAGAGATGTTTCCCACCTGGATTGCCGGTGGCACGGTGGTCTTCCGACCGCGCGACCTGCCGATCCTTGGCCCGGAGTTCTGTGACTGGCTCGACGCCAACGCCATCTCGGTCATGGACGTGCCCACCGCCTACTGGCACGAGTTGACCACCTCGCTCGCCGACGCCGGCGGGCGCCTCCCCGCCGGCCTCAGGCTGATGGTGATCGGCGGGGAGAAGGCCCACACGGCGGTCTATGAGAAATGGCGCTCGATCGCCCCGGGCAGCCGACTGATCAACAGCTACGGCCCGACCGAGGCGACGTGTATCGTGACGGCCTGGGAAGCCACCGGTGAGCGCCTCGACCGTGACGTGCCACTCGGCCGACCCATCGCGAATACCCGGACGTACATCCTCGACCGGAACCGCCAACCGGTCCCGATCGGGGTGGCAGGGGAACTGTTTCTGGCCGGCGCGGGGGTGGCCAAGGGCTATCTCAACCAGCCCGAGTTGACCGCCAGCAAGTTCCTCCCCGACACGCTGACCGACCCGAACCAACGGATGTACGCCACCGGGGATCGGGCCCGGTTCCTGGCCACCGGCGAGATCGAATTCCTGGGGCGGGATGACGACCAGGTCAAGATTCGCGGCTTCCGGGTCGAGCGCGGCGAAGTCGAAACGACACTCGCCCGATGCCCCGGCGTCCGCGAATCCGCGGTCGTTGTGGTCGATGGCGCGAGCGGCAAGCAGCTGGTGGCCTACTTTGCGCCGGCCGGCAACGCGACGGAGTCGGACGTCAGAAGCTGGCTTCGGGCGGAGCTGCCGTCGTTCATGGTTCCGCAGATCTTCGTCGCGGTCTCGAGCCTGCCGAGGACGCCTAACGGCAAGATCGACCGAAAATCCCTGCCGCCGGCCGTGGAGCATGACCCCGAGCCCGGACCGGCTGCGACCCACGACAACCCGGACGAGGATGCGTCGAACCATCCTCTCTGGCCGGTGATGCTGCAGATCTGGGGCGGGCTCTTTCCCAAACAAAGGATCGGGCTCGACGACGATTTCTTTGCCGTGGGCGGTCATTCCCTGCTCGCGGCCCGGATGATCGAGGCGATCTTCCAGGGGACCGGGCTCCGGCTCCCGATCGCGGCCCTCTACGAGGGCGCGACGATCCGCCAAATCGTGAGCTACCTCCTGACCCACGGTAGCCGCGCCGACACGCCGGAGTACATCACGATCAAGTCGGGCGACCCCGCCCGGCCTGCGCTCTTCCTGCTCCACGGCGACATGACCGGGGGGGGCTTCTATGCCCGCAACATCGCCGGGTCGCTTCCGGCGCAGCGGGCCTTCTATGCGATCCCCCCGCGCCCTGCAGACGACACCCCGGCGACGGCCTCGATCGAGGGAATGGCGGAGTGGCACCTGAGGACGGTGCGAAGGCTCCAGCCTCGGGGGCCCTACCTGCTGGCGGGCTTCTGCGTGGGCGGACTCATCGCCCTCGAGATCAGCCGGCGCCTGCTCGAGGACGGCGAAAAAGTGGCCATGCTGATGCTGATCGACACCAGCATGGTGAACATCCGGTTTCGGCGGTGGGTGCCCTTGATCCGGGCGTTTGCCCGAGTTTCCAGGCCGACGCCACACGGGCAGACCGCGTTGACCGCCTACCTCATGGCCCGGGTTCGTCGCATCAGCGCGCTACCGGTCGGCGAGTTGCTTCCGTACCTGGCCGGATTCCCGTTCCGATTCCTGAAACGGAAGCTGCGCAAGCGCCGACCTCAGGTGGCGACTGTGGCTGCGACCGCCGCCGCCCCGGCGTTGGCCGGCGACTTGACCGACTCCGTCGCCGCCGTCCTTCATCACCATGGGCGGCTGGCGATGGCCTACCTCCCTCGACCGTACCGCGGGAGGGTCGAGCTGGTCCGAGCCATCGAGCCCGATCGCCGTGAACGCGATCCGAGCCGCGGTTGGTCCGGACTGATCGACGACCTCCATCTCATCCGGATCGAAGCCAGCCACCACGGCCTCCTGTTCACCGAATTGCCGCGGGTCATGCAGGAGTCGGTGGCCCGCGCCATGGGAGAAGAGCCCTGAACGGTCCGCGGG
>JAYUZK010000289.1:0-4898 GCA_043751835.1 Gemmatimonadota bacterium
GCTGTTGGCCTGCTACCTGCCCGCCTGCTCGTCGTGGCAGGTCCGCGGCGAGCCCGTCCCTCTGATCGTCGCCGACCACCCGGCGGAAATTCAGGTGACGCTGGACGACGGCAGCAAGGTCATGCTCAAGCAGCCCGTGATCCGGGGCGACACCCTGAGCGGCTTGGCCTCGAGACCCACGTGGAACTCACCCGACAGCCCGACGATTCTGGCCACAGCTCCGATGTCGATTGCGCTGGCGAACATTCGCCACGTTGCCCTGCCAGGGTTCTCCATCGGCAAGACGCTGGGTTCGATCGTTGGCTTTGGGCTGATAGGGGCGCTGGTCGCGGTGGGAGTTGTCGTGGCTGCCTGCAATGGGAGGTGCATTTTGTGGGGATTCGGTCGGGGAACCGCATTATAGGGTGGTCCGCCCGGATTGTCGATTTGAGCCCGGGACCCGCCTTGTAATTCCGCCCCGCCCGGTTGAGCGTTGGGGCCATGACCAGTCATACCGACGTCACCACCGGCGCCTGGGGCGTCGCCCCGAGCATCGAGCACGAGCGATTTCTCGGCGGCCCCCGATCGCGGAGTTCCGAGTTCCTCCGGGTCGTCCGCATTGCCGCCGAGTTCATCAAGGGCTTCCGGGCTCTCCACTTCGTCGGGCCTTGTGTCACCGTCTTCGGCTCGGCCCGTTTCGGTCCCGATCATCGCCACTATCGGATGGCCCGCGATGTGGGGGCCCGAGTGGCCAAACTCGGCCTCACCACGATGACCGGCGGCGGCCCCGGGATCATGGAAGCGGCCAACCGCGGGGCTCGGGAGGCCGGGGGGCGCTCGATCGGCTGCAACATCAAGCTGCCCGAGGAGCAGAAACCCAACCCCTACGTCGACCGGTTCGTCACCTTCCGATACTTCTTCGTTCGGAAGGTGATGCTGGTGAAGTACAGCTATGCCTTCGTGGTGATGCCCGGTGGATTCGGGACCCTGGACGAACTGTTCGAGGCCCTGACCCTGGTGCAGACCGGCAAGATCACCGGATTCCCGATCATCCTGATGGGCGTGGACTACTGGAGTCCGATGATTGAGTTCCTCCGGAGCACCCTGGCGGCGCAGGGCACTATCGATCCGACGGATCTCAAGCTGCTCCGCGTCACCGACTCGGTCGATGAAATGGCCGAGGAGGTCGAGGCCTCGATCAAGCACAACGCCCCCGATTGGGCCAAAGGCCCCCGCCGCCGCCGGATTCTCGGCGAACGGTGACCGGCGATAGCTTGAAGCCATGACGCCACGACTCCTGCCCGTGACCGGTCCGGGCCCCGTCAACCTCGATGACGCCGCTGCGGCACCACCCCGCGATCTGCCCAACGGGAAGGACGCCGACGAGCACCTCGCCCGGGTTCGGACCCGGATCGAGACCCTGCAGCTCGCGTTAGGCGCCGAAAGCCGGCGTGCGCTGCTGGTCGTCCTCCAGGGGCGGGATGCCTCGGGAAAGGACGGCGTCGTCAAGAAGGTCTTTGGCGATCTCAACCCGTCGTTCTGCCAGGTCGGCTCCTTCAAGCGGCCCACCCCGGTCGAACTCCGCCACGACTTCCTCTGGCGGGCCCACCAAATGGTCCCGCCAGCGGGGGTGATCGGGATCTTCAACCGGTCCCACTACGAGGATGTCTTGGTGGTCCGGGTCCACCAGCTGGTGCCGGAGTCCCTCTGGCGAAAGCGGTACGACCACATCAACGATTTCGAGCGGATGCTGACCGACCACGGAGTCACGATTCTCAAGTTCATGCTCCACATCTCGCGGGAGGAGCAGCGGCAGCGGCTCGAGGAACGACTCGACGATCCCGCCAAGAACTGGAAGTTCGAGGCCGGCGATCTGGGCGAGCGAAAACTCTGGGATCGGTATACCGAGGCCTATCGGGACATGCTGGCGCGCACCAGCACGGCCTGGGCGCCATGGTACGTAGTCCCTGGCGACAAGAAGAGCGCTCGCGATCAGTTGATCGGCGGGGTGGTGCTCGACGCGCTGGAGAAGATGGCGCCCAAGTACCCGGCCGCGGCTCCTGAAGTGCTGGCACTCCGCGGGACGATCGCCTGAACTAGAAGACGCCGGGACCCGCGATGAGATAGGTGACCTTGCCGCCGTTCTGGTAGAACGGCGTCTTGGTTGCGAAGGTGGCCACGAGCTTGGCCTGGAGCTTCGGATTGGATGCCGTCACCGAGATGGCGATCAACGGCGTCCCCCCTTCGATCGGGATGTTGTCGTAATCGAGCAGGTAGTCCGGCCGTGCCAACACCTGGGTGAGGTCGCCAGGGAGTAACGTGGCCAGTCCGTCCGGGACCTTGCCCGGTCCGCTCTCCGGGGGCCAGGCCTCGTGCGCGGCATAGTAGTTGAACACGGCCACCGTCACGGCATGGATGTCGCCGACCACCGCCGCGGTCTGCGCCGTCGTGCGAAGGTCGATGTACTTGAGCAGGCCCAGACCCGCCAGCACCACCAGGATCACGACGACGATCAGCAGTTCCACCAGCGTGAAACCGCGCCGGACAGCACGGTTCATCCGGCCCGTCGCGTCAGCGATTGCACCGCCCGGACGATCAGCGGCTTGAGGGCGTCGGTGGACCGGACCGCGATCCGGAAATCGCCGACCTGCATCCCCAACTCGAACTCGCCGCCTTGAAGGGGCTTGAGCGTGACGGCCGGGTTGGTGACGCCCGCTTCGGAAGGAAGGCTGGGCAATTGGCCCCGGGTGGTGGCATAAGCCCGGACCTGCCCGATGGCCTCGATCAGCACCAGGGTAGCCGACGCATATCGGATGTCGTTCGTCTCGGGCGCGGGCACGCGCCCCACCAGCCAGTGTGGCTGCGCGACCAGGACCGTGCCTCCGACCACCGCGATCAGGAGAAGCATTCGAAATCTCCGGCGCGAGCCGGTGGGGGCGATCGGCGAAGCCGGGGCCTTCTTCCTGGCCTCGACCGCCGCCTGGGTTGCTTCGAGCAGCGCCGACTTGCTCTGCCGGATCGTCGGATCGTCGCCCCGCCGTTTTGGGTCCAGCATGCCCCCCACGGAAAGAGTGCTCGCACGCCCGGTAAACCTAATTCGAGTTGGGCCCGTTCGCCCGGGCTCGACCCAGCGGATCAGGGCCCAAGGATGTGGCTGACCTGGTCCGGAAAGACGGCGATGTCGATCGGCTTCGTGATGAAGCCGTCAAACCCGGCCCGTTCCGCCAGCAGCCGGTCGTCGGCAGTGGCATGGGCAGTGAGCGCGACCACCCGAACCGGCCGTGGAAGCCGCCGCAGTTCCGCGAGGACTCCGAACCCGTCGAGGTCGGGAAGTTCGAGGTCGAGGAGAATGAGATCGGGCGGGTCCGCGGCCACCACCGCCGCGAGCCCGACCCCGGTCGGGAATTCGGCCACCCGATGGCCCCGCCGCGACAGGACGGCTCGGACCAGCTTCAACGTGTCCGGATTGTCGTCCACCACCGCGATCGTCGCCATCGGGCCAATCTACTGCATCCGCGCCCTCCGCAGAACGGCGCGAACCCGGGCCTGGAGCGAGGCGGGCTGGACCGGCTTCGAGATGAAGTCCTGCGCCCCGAGGTCGAGGACCAGGGCCTCGGATTCCCCGGTTCGGGCAGTGAGCACGATCACCGGAAGACTTGCCGTCACCACCCGGGCTCTCAGCTCCTCCAGCACCCCCATCCCGTCCAGGCGGGGCATGTCGAGGTCGAGAACCATCAGGTCGATCTGGCCCGATTCGATCACGTCCAGAGCGTCGAGGCCATCGGCGGCCTCGACGACCTCGTGACCGTCCCGTTCGAGGATCATCCGGACCAGACGGCGCATTTGCCGATCGTCGTCGGCCACCAGGATCCGGGTCTTGCCCGGGCTGCTGGGCGGCGCCGGGCTTGGGGCCGGCGGGGCGGAGGCTTCGACCATCGCGGGCGGCACCTCGTCCTGGACCCGTTCGCCCAGCACCCGGACCACCTCGTCCACGGTCGTGAGGCCCTGCCAGACCCGATCGAGACCGCTTTCCCACAGCGTGATCATCCCGGCCAGGCGTGCCGCCGCCAGGAGTTCGTTAGGCATGGCCCCGGTGCCGATCAGTTTGGAGACCCGGTCGTCCACCGGCATGACCTCGATGATGGCCATCCGGCCCTTGTACCCGGTGCCCCCGCAGCTCCTGCACCCGACCGCCCGCCGCGGCTGGGCCGATCCGATTCGATCCGCCCCGGGGCGGGTTTCGGGCGGCAACGAGTCGACCGGGATCGGCACCGAGCAGCCGGCACAGACCCGCCGCACCAGCCGTTGCGCCACAACGCCCTTCAGCGACGACCCGATCTTGTAGCTGTCGACGCCCAGGTCCCGAAGCCGCACGACGGCCGACGGGGCATCGTTGGTATGGAGGGTCGACAGGACGAGGTGGCCGGACAGGCTCCCTTGGGCGGCGATCGTCGCAGTCTCGAGATCGCGGATTTCGCCGACCAGCAGGATGTCCGGATCCTGCCGCAGCACCGACCGGAGCGCCGTGGCGAAGGTAAAGCCCTGGGCTTCGCTGACCTGAAGTTGGGAGATCCCCGGGATGTCGTACTCCACCGGGTCTTCCACCGTCACGATGTTGACCTTGCCGGTCTTGAGCTGGTTGAGCGCCGCGTAGAGCGTGGTCGTCTTGCCGCTCCCCGTCGGGCCCGTCACCAGCACAATGCCCTCCCGGTGGCCGAGCAGCCGAACGACCAGGTCTTCTTCGACGGCCGGCAGCTTGAGATCCAGGATCGACGCCCGGAGGTTGGCCTTGTCGAGAATCCGGATTACGACCTTCTCGCCGCGGCGCGCCACCGGCACGGTCGAGATCCGGAGGTCCACCGGCTTGGCATCGACCCGCACGGCGCAGCGGCCATCGTGCGGGTGGAGCGGGTCGGTGA
>JAYUZK010000290.1:0-8786 GCA_043751835.1 Gemmatimonadota bacterium
GGCGCTCGACGCGGCCAAGGCACGGGCCGACGACGCTCGGCGACAGGTCGAATCGCAATTGATCGGGGCGATCGCCTCGCTCAGCACCGCGCAGGAACGGGTGGAGGTGGCCCGTAGCAACCTCGGCGCGGCCGGCGCCAACGCCCGGGTCCAACTCGAGCGCTACCGGCTGGGCACCATTGAAATCGAACGGCTGGTGCAGGCGCAAGACCGCCTGAGCCTGGCCGAGGAAGGCGCGGTCACCGCGCGCTTCGACTACCTGCGGGCCAAAGCGCAGATCGAAGCGCTGATCGGGAGGGGGCTGTAAATGGGCGGATGGGCGGAGGGGCGGATGGGGTGGGTCGGCGTGGGGCTGGTGATCGTGGCGGCTTGCGCCAAGAAGGACGGTGACGCCGGCGCCGACGCCAAGAAAAACGCGGCGGATTCTACGGCGGAGCAGGCGGCGGCGAGCAGCGTGGCGCTGCCGGTGGTGGGACAGACCGTGCGCCAAGGCGACCTCATCCTCTCGGTGGTTACCACCGGGCAGGTCCGGTCCGACGGCGTCGCCCTTCTCAAGAGCGAGACGACCGGCCCGATCTCGGCCGTGCTGGTCCGGCCCGGCCAGACGGTGAAGCAGGGACAGATACTGGTGACGGTCGATCCCCGGGAACTGGAGCTCGCGGTGACCCGGGCCCAGGCCGATCTCGAAGACGCCAAGCTCCGGCTCCTCGACAACATCGTGCCGGACTCGATCGTGTCGGGCAAGGCGGTAACCGGCGACCGGCTCCGGAGCGCCGAGATCCGGGCCGGCCTCGACAAGGCCCGCGCCTCGCTCGACGAAGCCAAGCTCCGGCGGGAACGGGCCAGCATCACGGCCCCGTTCGACGGGGTGATCGACGAAGTGAAGGTGGCGGTGGGTGAGCGGCTGTCGCAGGGGCAGGACATCGCCCGGGTGGTGGATCTCAAGAACATCCGGGTCGAGGCTTCGGTACTGGAGCATGATCTCCCCTACATCAAGATCGGCGGCGATGCCATCATCACTTCCGCCGCGATGCCCGACGAGCCGCTGCACGGCCGAGTCGCGGCGATTCTCCCCCTGGTGGACAGCGCCACCCGCGCCGGCCGAGCGGTGATCCGCGCCACCGGGAACGGGAAGCTCCGGCCCGGGATGTACGCCGACGTCCGGCTCGAAGCGACTCGCCTGCCTAACCGGACCATCGTCCCCGCCTCGGCGGTGATCGAACGGGACGGCCGGCCGCTGGTGTTCGTGGTCAAGGGCGGCCGAGCCCAGTGGGTCTACATCTTCCCGGGGCGGACCAACGGCCTCGAGACCGAGGTGCTGCCCGACAGCGCCACCGGCCAGATCCCCGTCGTGAAGGGCGACACGGTGCTGGTCGAGGGTCACCTGACCTTGACCCACGACGCGCCGGTCCGGCTGGTAGCCAAGCAGGAACGCGGCAACCGGTAATGTCCTTCGCCAAGTCGGCCCTGACCCGGCCGGTCACCACCATCGCGGCCACCACGGCCCTGGTCCTGCTGGGCGCGGTGTCGTTAGGCAAGCTGCCGGTGTCGCTGCTGCCCGACGTCCAGCTCCCGGTACTGACCGTCCGGACCACCTACCCGGGCGCGGCGGCGGAGGAGATGTCGCGGTTCGTGGCCGAGCCGATCGAGGAGGCGGTGGCGGCCACGCCGGGGCTGGTCGACCTGAAATCCGTGGCCCGGAACGGCGAAGTTACCACGACGCTCAAGTTCTCCTGGGGCACCAACATGGCGAGCACGGTGCTCCAGGTCCGGGAGCGGCTCGACAATGCCCGCGGCGCCTTGCCCGAGCAGGCCGAGCGCCCCACCCTGCTCACCAGCGACCCGGGCGAACGGCCGATCGCGGTGCTGGGCCTCACCAGCTCCGGCGACCTCCGGAGCATTGCCCGGGTCGCCAAGGACGTGCACGCCCGGCGGCTGGAGCAGCTCGCGGGCATCGCCAGCGTGGCGGTGGTCGGAGAGCCCAAGGACGAGATCAAGGTCGAGATCGACCCGGAGCGGACCCGGGCCTTGGGCCTCACGCCCGACGACGTGGCCAACGCGGTCCGCTCGGCCAACGCCGCCGCGGCCGGCGGCACCATCCGGCGGGGCCAGTTCCGGCTCTCGCTCCGGGCCCTCACCGAATTCCAGTCCATTCAGGACATCGCCAAGACGCCGGTGGGTCCGCCCAGGAGCGGGATCACGCTGGCCGATGTCGGCGGCGTGAGTCTGGGCCTCGCCGACCCAACCACCGTCACCACCCTGGACGGCCGGCTGGCCGTCGGACTCGTCGTATATAAGGACGCGGGCGCCAACACCGTGGCGGCGACCGAGGCGATCTACAAGGCCATCGATCAGCTCGGGAAGGAATTTCCCGACGTCAAGATCAAGGTCGTGGCGGCCCAGGCCCAGTTCGTCACCGACGCGCTCTCCAACCTGGTTCAGGAGATCGTGCTGGGCGGCGCCCTCTCACTGCTGGTGATCCTGCTCTTCCTCCGCGACTGGAAAAGCTCGCTCGCGATCACCCTGATGGTGCCGCTGTCGGTGATGGTGGCGCTGACCCTGCTCCAGGCGCTCGGCGTGACGATCAACATCCTGTCGCTCGGCGGCCTCGCCCTCGGCGTGGGTCTCCTAGTGGACAACGCGATCGTGGTGGCCGAGGCGGCCGGCAGATATATGGACGAGGGGATGGGGCGCTGGGAAGCGTCGCTCAAGGGCACCGAAGAAGTGTCCGGCCCGTTGATCGCCGGCACGCTCACGACGCTGCTGGTGTTCGGACCGATCGTGTTCGTCCAGGGCCTCGCGGCGGCGCTGTTCCGGGATCTGTCGCTCAGCGTGGTGATGTCGGTCGGCGCGTCGCTGGTGCTGGCACTCACCCTGATGCCGGTGCTGATGGCGTGGGGGGCGGATGGGCGGAAAGAAGGGCGGATGGGCGGATGGGCGCATGGGCGGATGGGGGCGGGAGAGGCGCGGCTCGTGCGCGTTGGGGAGGTGCTGGAGCAGTGGTATGAGGATGGGATGCGGTGGTCGCTCAAGCGGCCGGGGACCTGCTTTGCGATCGCGACCGCGCTCCTGGCGTTCACGGTCTGGGTGACGATGCAGCTCCCCCGCGAGATTCTCCCGCGGGTGGATGAAGGCATCGCGGTGGCGTATCTCAAGCTGCCCGAAGGCACGGCGCTGGAAGAGACCGGTCGGCAGGCCAAGCGAATCGAAGCCGCGGCCAAGGCCCTTGGTTCGACCGGGATCTACAGCCGGATCGGCGTCGCCACCGACGAAGAAGTCCTCGCCGGCGCCGATCCCGGAACCTCGGCCACCGCCCAGCTCCTGATTCCGGCGCCGGGCGGCAAGAACGCGGCGGCCTTCGCCGACAAGATCCGGCTCGCGGTGCCCGATCTGGCCAAGGGGTCGCTCGCGATCGACCTCGCGGGCCAATCGGAGTTCGGCAGTCTGATCGGCCGCGAGGGACGGCTCGTCCGAATCGAAGTCGCGGCGCCGAAGCTCGCCGAAGCGGCCCAGTGGGCGGAAAAGCTCCGGGGCAACCTGACCGGTCTGCCCAGTCTGTCCGACGTGCGGAACGCCTACGCCAGCACCCAACCCACGGTCGAGGTCACCCTCGACCGGTCGCAGATGGCACGGCTCAACGTCACCTCCACCCAGATTGCCAACGCGCTCTCCGGTGGACTGGGCGGCGTCAAGTCCGGCGATTTTCGGGAGACCGACCGCCGGACCCCGATCCGGGTCCGGTTTACCGGCACCGCCAACGAAGATCTCAACACCACGCTCGCCACCATAATCAAGGGCGTGCCGTTAGGCCAGCTGGTCACCGTCAACGAAGTCCGGGCCCCGATCGAGGTGGTCCGGATCAACCAGCGCCCGGTGAGTGTGGTCGAGGCGGTGGCCGAGCGGGGCGGGCTGGGCAAGGCGGCGGAGGACGTCCAGGCCAAGGTGAAAGCGCTGAACCTCCCGCCCGGCATCCAGGTGACCGTTGGCGGCGCCGAGGAGGAGCAGGCGCGGACCACGAAGGAACTCACCTTGGTCGGCGTGCTCTCGATCGCGCTGGTGTTCCTGGTTCTGGCCGGCGAGTTCGCGTCGTTCACCACCCCGCTGATCGTCATGCTCACCGTCCCGCTCGCGGGCGCGGGCGGCATTCTCTTCCTCTGGATGACCGGTCAGAGCCTGAACGCGGTGGCGCTGATCGGGATCGTGGTGATGATCGGCATGGCGGACAACGAGGCCGTGGTCAAGCTCGACGCCATTCAGCGGTTCCGGGAGCAGGGCCTGCCGATCGAGGAAGCGATCATCCGTGGCGGCCATCAGCGCCTTCGCGCCATCGCCATGACGTCGATCACCACGATCACGGGCGTCCTCCCGATGGTGTTTGGCTGGGGCAGCGGCGGCGAACTCTATCAGCCGCTGGCGGCCGGGGTGATCGGCGGCTCGGTCACCACGCTCGCGGTGACATTCTTTCTCCTTCCGACCGCCTATGCCTGGGTCGAGCGGCGGAAGGAAGCCAAGGCCGCTCGGGCGGAGGCCTCGGCATGATCCACTGGGCAGCAGGGCGGCCGGCGGTGGTCTGGTCGTGCGGGGCGGCGCTGATTCTGGCGGGGGCCGTGGCGTTCACCAAACTTCCGCTCGCCACCAAGACGCAGGTGGAGCTGCCGCGTTTGAACGTGACCGCGGACTGGTTCGGCGCCTCCCCGGAACTGGTGGAGACCTATCTCGCCTCGCCGCTCGAGGAAGCGATCCAGGGCGTCCGGGGAGTCAAGAAGATCTCCAGCGAATCAGGCGACGGGAACGCCCGGCTCGAGGTCGAACTCGAACCCAACACCGACGTGACGCTGGCTCGGCTCGAAATCCACGAACGGATCGAGCTGCTCCGGAAGCAGCTCCCGATCGGCGCCACCCCGCCCACGGTGGCGAACTACACCCCGCAGGAGCTGGACGAGCAGCCGCTCCTCACCTATTCGATCATCGGCCCGTACACGGCGGGCACACTCACCAAGCTCACCCGGGACCAGATCCTGCCGAGGGTGACGGCGGTGCCGGGTGTCGCCGGCGTGGGCCTGGCCGGAGCCGCGGAGCCGGGGGTGGCGGTCACCTACGATCCGATTCGGCTCCGGCAACTGGGCGTCAATCCCGATCTGCTCCGCGCCGCGGTGGGCAACGCCCGGGTGGTCCAGGCGCTGGGCCTCGAACGGCGGGGCGCGAGCGTCATCTCGGTGTCTCTCCGCGACACGCCGAAGACCCTCGACGATTTGGGCCGGCTGGTGATCCGTTCGCCGAGCAGCCGGGTGTTCCGGCTGGATGAATTGGCGTCGATCCGGCCGGACGAGGACAACCGAGGCCGGTTCTCGCGGATCAACGGGGTTCCGGCGGTGACGCTCCAGATTTCCCGCCTGGCCGGCGCCGACGCGATCCACACCGCGAACCGGATCAAGGCCACGATGACCGACATCCAGCGGCTCCTGCCGCCGGGGATCACGTTCAAGGTCGAGAGCGACGAGAGCAAGGATCTCAAGAAGCAGCTCAACGATCTCCTGCTCCGCGGCGCCATCGCGTTCGGGGCGGTGATGCTGGTCCTGGCCCTCACGCTCCGGAACCTCACCTCGATCTGGCTGGTGATGGGGAGCGCGGCGGTGTCGATCTCCGGCACGGCGCTCGGCCTCTATCTGTTCAACATCCCCGCCAATCTCCTCACGCTGGCCGGTCTCGGCATGGGGGTCGGGATCCTGGTCCAGAACGGTCTCGTGGTGGTGGAGCGGCTCCGGCACTCGCCCGACACGATCGATGGCCGAGCGGATGCGGGCCGGCGGATCACCCCGGCGGTGATGGGCTCGACCCTCACCACCGCGGTGGTGCTGTTCCCGTTCCTCTATCTCCAGGGCAACGCCCGGGCGGCGTTCATGCCGTTTGCGGGCGCCTTCCTCTTTGCGCTGGCGTGGTCGGTGGTGAGTTCGGTCGTGATGATTCCGGCCGTGGGCGCGGGACACGGCATGAGCCGAATGCGGTTCCGCGGCCTGTTCCGATTCTACACCCGCACCGTGATCCGGCTCCTCCGGTGGCGCTGGCCCACTCTGGTCCTCACCACGGTGGTGCTGGGTATCCTCACCTGGGGCTTCGTCAAGCGAGTGCCCCGATCCTCGTTCGGTGACTGGTACGGCCAGAAGTCGGAACTCTTCGTCGGGATCACCTTCCCCCGCGGCTCCGACCCCAAGAGCGTCGATCTCTCGATGGCGGAATTCGAGCGGATCGCGGTGGGCCGCCCCGGCGTGGAGCGGGTTGAGTCCCGCGGGTTTCCGGGGCTCGGGCAGCTCCGGGTAACGTTCACCAAGGCGGAAAGCTTCGGGCCGATTCCGACGCAGATGGAAGAGGAGATGACGCAGAGGGCGGTGTTCGTCGGCGGGGCGTCGATCTTCGTGCGCGGCCGGGGACCCGGTTTCTTCAACGGCGGCGGCGGCGCGTCGGTCACCTTCCGGGTCAAGATTCTCGGTTATTCCTTCGCCGGGGTGGAACGACTGGCCCGAGACCTCAAGACCAGGCTCGAGCGAATCCCCCGGGTCCGCGACGTCAACATCAACGCCGGGAGCTTTTTCCGGGCCGAGCGCGCGGTGAGCGTGGCGCTCGAGCCGGACCGGCCCGCCCTGGCGCGCGCCGGTCTTACCGCACAGGATTTCTCGGCCGCGGTGGCGCGCGAGGTCCGGGGCGCGGTGGGCGGCCAGAAGCTCGAGCTTGAGGGCGACGAGATCACCGTGAGTGTCAAGGCCAAGGGCGCGCAGGAACGCTCGCTCGACGATCTCAAGAACGCCATCGTCCCCAACACCGTCGGCGCCCCGATCCGGGTCAGCGACCTCGCGGCCGTCACCGAGCGCGAGGGGCTGAGCCAGATCACCCGGGAGGATCAGCAATACGTCCGGATCATGAGCTACGATTTCCGGGGGCCGCAGAAGCTCGCCAACCGGATGCACAAGGCGTTCATGAACTCGATCTCGGTGCCGGCCGGCTACACCGTGGGCGACGAGCAATTCGAGTGGCAGGAGGACCAGAGCGACAAGGGTCTCTGGCTGGTCTTCGCGATCGGGATCGTGCTGGTGATTCTGTCGGTGGCCTTCGTGTTCGATTCCAACTGGGCGGCGTGGATGGTGTTCCTGAGCCTCCCGCTGGCGCTGGCCGGTGTGGCGGGGATCTTCTGGGCCACGGGCACCTCGTTCAGCCGGGAAGCGGCGGTCGGTGTGATCCTGGTCGTGGGCTTGGCGGTCAACCAGTCGATCCTCCTGGTGGACGCCGCCCTCGAACGGCGCCGGCGCGGGATCGGTCGCGCCATGGCCCGGCTGTCCGCGGCGGACATTGTCCGGGCAGCGCGGGACCGGTCCGGAATGATCATCCTGGTCACCCTCACCACCCTGGCAAGCCTGATTCCGCTGGCGGTGGGCACCGATGTGGACAGCCTGTTCGGGTCGATCGCGTTGGCCACCGCGGGCGGCACGGTGGCCGGCACCATCGGCGCCATGTGGATCGTGCCGGTGATGCTCCTCGGCCGCCGGGCGCCCCGCCGGCAGCACCCAGCCCCAACTCCTTCTCCGGCAGCGTAACAAATGATCCGAATCACCGTGGGCGACCTGGTCTTCACCGCCCGGCTCGAAACAACCCGCGCACCGGCCTCGGTGGCCGCCTTGCTCCGCCTCCTGCCGCTCTCCGGCCACCTGATGCAGGCCCGGTGGAGCGGCGAGTCGGCCTGGATGCCGTTAGGCGACCTCGAGGCCGGCGTGGGCGTGGAGAACGCCACCGAGACGCCAGCCCCAGGGCAGCTCCTACTGTACCCCAAAGCCGTCAGCGAAACCGAAATCCTCTTCCCCTACGGAATCACCAGATTCGCAAGCAAATTCGGACCGCTGGCGGGCAATCACGTCATGACGATCGTCGAGGGCGCCGAGCAGCTCGGCGAACTTGGACGGCGGGTGACGTGGCGGGGGGCGCAGCCGATCCGATTCGAGGTCAATTGATCCGCGTCGCCCGCTCCACCAATTCCTTGGCCGAGTACCGGCTGCCATGGCGGTGGACCCGGTCGCGGGGCCATCCCAGCAGACATCCGAAGTCGCCTCGGGCAAACGCTTCCTCCACCCCGCCCAGATCACGATCGGCCCGTTCGAACAGTTGGGCCGCGTAGAGGTTCCCCAGCGGGTAAGTCGGGAAGTATCCGATCATCCCCTCGGACCAGTGCCCGTCCTGCAAACACCCCTCCGCATCGTTCCTCGGGGTGACGCCGAGATACGTCCGGTAAGCCTCGTTCCAGGCGCCGGGCAGATCGGCCACCGGCAGATCGCCGGACAGCATCGCCTGCTCCGGTTCGGAGCGGATGATGATGTGCAGGTTGTAGCTCACCTCGTCGGCCCGGCCGCGGTTCGGGCCCGGGGTCACCCGGGCGGATGTGGTCATTCGCCGGGCTGGAAGACTTCCCTTGAAACGTCGCAAATCTTCCACCAGGTGGAGGAATGACGACGTTATGACGGTCCCGCCACCCATCCCGAGCAAATCCCGAAACACCATCCGGGACTCCAATCGCTAAGTCATTGTGGTAAAACGGTTTGAACGAAACCTGTTGGCTTGATTCCGACTCCGGCCCCCGACTATATTTTGGTGCCCTGCTCTCCACGGTTCCAGGGCCGTTTTCCCGATCAACCCGTCGAGTGACCCATGACCGCACCCAACTCGCGCGAGCGCATTCTTCCCCGCCCGATCGAAGACGAGATGAAGCAGAGCTTCATCAACTATTCGATGAGCGTGATCGTGTC
>JAYUZK010000291.1:0-3283 GCA_043751835.1 Gemmatimonadota bacterium
CTGGCGCGGGATTCTGCCACCGCCTCCCGGACGATGCGAAGCCCAGCCTGTTCCCAGACGAAGCGGATCCGATCCCCGGGCGCAATGACCGGTGCGTCCTCGATCGCGGGCGCGACGAGGCGCTCGCCCTCGGCGACGTTGCGCCTGGCTTCCCTGCCTAACGGCGTATCGGTTGTCCCGCCCCGTGGCGGTCCCCACACCACCTGCATCACCCGGCGGACATCCTCGGCCCCGAGCCTTGCACCGGCGAAGATCGAACGGCCGGCCACCCAGACCGAGTCGGCGATGCCGGCCCGGAGCGACACGGCGGTCTCGCCGCCGGTCCGGGTGGCGAGCGCGACGACGAACCGGCCGTCGCGGCCCTGGCCAAGGATTCGGACCCGGGCGGAGTCCGCGAGGGGTTCGCGGGTCACGAGTCGGCCCCACTCCAGCTGGATCGTGGCGGGGTCGACCCGCCATGATCGCCCGATCGCGTCGCGGACGAGCGCGGCGACCGGCGCCGGCACGTTCGCCGGCGCCAATCCGGCCAGGGCGATCACCAGCTCAGCGCACCAGATCATTGGTCGCCTGCATCATTTCGTCAGTCGCCCGGATCGCCTTGGCGTTGATTTCGTAGGCGCGCTGGGCGGCGATCATGTCGGTCATCTCCACCACGATCTCGACGTTGCTGCCCTCGAGGTTCCCCTGGGTGACCCGGCCGAACCCGGCATCCTGGGGCTGGCCGTTGATCGGCTGGCCCGACGCCACGGTTTCGCGGTAGAGGTTCTCGCCGAGACTCTCGAGGCCGGTCGGATTGGCAAAGCGGACCAGCTCGAGCCGCCCGATTTCGACCGGGCTCGAGCCGACGTCGCCGGTGCGGACCGCCACGATCCCATTCGGGGAGATCGTGACCTCGGCGGCGTCGGACGGGATGGTGATCCCGGGCTGAACCAGATACCCGTTGCCGGTTACCAAGGCACCCGTGTTCGACAGGGTGAAGCTGCCATCCCGGGTGTACGACATCGAGCGGTCGGGCCGCTGGACCTGGAAGAACCCGTCGCCCTCGATGGCCAGATCGAACGGCCGGCCGGTCTGGTTGACGGTGCCCTGCTGGTGGAACCGCTGCACGCTCGCCACCCGCACGCCCTTGCCGACCTGGACCGGGGCGACGGTCGCGTTGCTCTGGTAGTTGACGAGACTCTCCCCCTGGAGGGTCTCGTACAGGACGTCCTCGAAACTCGCCCGGCTCCGCTTGAAGCCGGTCGTGTTGACGTTGGCGAGGTTGTTGGCGATGACGTCGATCAGTCGCTGCTGAGCGATCATTCCGCTGGCCGAGGTCTGCAATGCCGGGTTCATTCAGCAATCTCCTTGAGGCTGGTTCTAGACCCGGGCCACGTCGGTGGTCACCGATCCGAGAACCCCGTCCATCGTTCTGAGTGCGGTCACGCTGGCTGAGTAGGCACGCTGGATATCGACCAGCGATACCATGCCGCCAATCGAGTCGATATTGGCGTCCTCGATCTGGCCCTGGCGGATGAGCGCGGTGCCGGCGGCCGGGTCACCGTTGAGGATGAATCGGCCGGCCCCTTCCTTCACGAGCGTGGCACCCTCGCCCGGGACGACGAGGCGGAGGCGATCGACCAGATGCCCATCGGACTTGACGGTGCCGTCGGTCCCGATATCGATCGAGCCACCGGTGAAAAAGATCGGCCCCTGCTCGCCGAGGACCGACAAACCTTCGCTCGTCACCAACTGGCCGTTGCCGTCAAGGCGGAGGTTGCCGCCGCGGCTCAGGCGTTCGCCCCCAGGCGCATCGACCACCAGGTACCCCTGCCCCTCGAGGGCCACATCAAGCGGGCGGCCCGTCATCCGGAGGGCGCCCTGCGACAAGTCAGTGGCCTCGACCGGCACGGGGCTGTCGAGATCGGCGGGGCGGTGCGCGACGAGGCGATCCGCCTTGAAGCCCGCGGTGCTGACGTTGGCGAGATTGTTGGCCGTGATTTCCTGCCGGCGATTGTAGTACGACAGGGTCCGGGCCGCGGTAAGAATGCCGCTGAAGCCGATCATGGATTACCTCCGGTCTCCCCAAGCGCAACCCATGTGCCCCGCCGCCATAGGGCGGCCGGCGAACCTGGCCCGCCTGCCTAACTCTTCGAGGGGCAACGGGTTCACCGGGAACTCCGGGGCGGGTCGTGCGGTGGCGTCACGAGATTGGTCGGCCGGGAGGACCGGAAGCTCTTGCCCCTCGACCGGGACGGATCGACCGCCACCGGGGCGAGGACGATCCGGACCGCGTCCTGGGACAGGCCGGTCCTCCGGGCGATCGCCGAGGCGCTGCTCCCCTGGCGACCGAGCTCGACCACGGTGCGCCACGGCTCGCCGAAACCGGCCCTGGGTCGGCGCCGCCGGGCCAGCTGGAGCAGGCCACCGGCGAGGAGTAAGCCGCCGGTCGCCAGCCCCGCCATCCGAAGGGGAACGTGCCCGAGGGTCCATTCCACGTTCGCGCCGAGCGCGTCGAGCGCCCGACCGGTTGCCGCCGGGCGGACCGGCAATCCGTTGAGGAGCGATGCCGCGCCTAACAGGGCCACGACCGTGCCAACCACCGCCCACAGCCGCTTCGTCATAGATCCTCCTCCTGCACCATTGGCTGCTCCCGGAGCCGTTTGAGCGCCTGGGTCCGGATCTGAGAGATCCGTGACTCCGTCACGTGAAGAACCTCGGCGATCTGCTTCAGGTTCAGCTCTTCGTAGTAGTAGAGCGAGAGCACGGTCCGTTCCCGGGGCGGGAGGCGCCCGATCGCAAGCCGGAGCCGCGTCAGGGTCTCGCGCTTCCCGACCTCCTCGAACGCTTCGCCGCCGGTCGGATCCGCCAGAGTGTCTTCGAGCTTGAGGCCTTCGTCGCCACCGCGGGCCACCGTCCCGGCGAGGGACACCATGACGCCGCCATTGAGGTCTTCCTTCATCCGGTAGTAGGTCGCCACGTCGACACCCATCGCGCGGGCGACCTCATCGGGCCCAGGTGGCCGCCCATAGCGGGTCTCGAGCGCGGTGACGACCGCGGCGAGTTGGCGGCCCTTCGAGCGAACGCTGCGCGGGCGCCAGTCCCGGCTCCGGAGCTCGTCGAGAATGGAGCCCCGGATCCTTCGCATCGCGTAGGTACTGAACGCGAGGCCGCGCGAGAGATCGAACCCTTCGAGGGCTTGCACCAGGCCGAGGGTCCCGGCCCCGAGCAGATCATCGAACTCGACCGCATGGCCTACCCGGCCGGCCATGTCGCGGGCGCAGTGATGGACCAGGCCGAGATA